>JANOVW010000444.1:0-1840 GCA_031417575.1 Rhodoferax sp.
CCCGTCTACCCCGTTGTGGGCCGACGGCCACCGCGAGTTTTTTGGCGATGGCTCGATGCGTCAGATTTCGCCGCTGTCACCGGCCATGCACCTGGGGGCCCGCAAAATATTGGTGGTGGGCGTAGGGCAACCCGATCGCCCGACGCTCAGCAAACCGGGGCACGACAGCGGCCAGGGCATGACGCTGGGTTCGATCATGGGGCACACCTTGGCCACGGTGTTCCACGACACCTTGCACGCCGATGTCGAGCAGACCCGCCGCGTCACCGCCACCATGAAACAGTTGCCACGTGAAGCCGCCTTGGCCTTGCCCTACAAAGCCATCGATGTGATGGCAATTTCACCCTCGCAATCGCTCGATGAAATTGCCCAACGCCACATTACCGAACTGCCGCTTGCCACGCGGCACGCGCTCAGCGGGCTGGGCATTTTGAGCGGCGGCGGTGGTGTATTGGCCAGTTATTTGTTGTTTGAACCGCATTTTGTGCAAACCCTGATGGCCCTGGGCGAAGCCGATGGCTATGCACGCAAGGAAGAGTTTCTGGCGTTTTTTAGGGCCACTTGACCGCCTAAAATATAATTCTTTATAGTATTTTATAAATTATATTTATTTTTTATATTCATTTTTACTATGTTAAAAGTAGCTTATTGTGCAATTCTAAAAAAAGCAAAGTTCTTTAAGTTTCAGTGTAACTTTTTGAAAATAGATATATAAAATATTGGCAAACTATTCTGAGCCGCCGCGCCGCCTAACAAACGTGGCCTCTGCGCGTTAACGCTATCACTTCATCGCGTCACCCGGTCTGCGCCAACCAGCAGGGCACGTCGTCAGACACGCGCCGCTCCCGCTCGGTTTGCGCGGCCCGGCGCATCGGCAAAATCACGGTGAAAACAAAGCGCGGACACAGAGGTCATAGCGGGACAACCTTAACCCGCCCAATGCGATAATTTGCGAATCGAAACAACAGGAGCGCACTCCTTGGACCATCCGCCTCGACGGTAGGTGTCAACTCCCCCACTGCATCGGGGTTGGCAACAGGCCTGCCACCCCACACCCGCAAGGCCAAAGCCATCGCTTGAATTTGCCTTAAAAACTGATGCATTGAATTGATTGGGAGACCGCAGCGTGCTCAACATCTTCACCCTTGCCAACGGACGCCTGTTTCAGGAAGAAATCGACGCCCTGGAAGAACTCTCCAAGTTCCAGCCCATCTGGGTTGACCTGGAAGCCCCTACGCTGGAGGAAAAGCGTTGGGTCAAACAGTATTACGGCCTGTCCATCCCGGAAGACGCGATGGACGAAGACATCGAAGAATCAGCCCGCTTCTACGAAGAAGACAACGGCGAGTTACACATCCGCAGCGATTTTCTGGTGGCCGACAACGATGCCCCGCGCACCGTGCGCGTTGCCTTCATTTTGAACCAGCACAATGCCGAGCTCAAAAGCCGGGGTGTGCTTTTTTCCATCCATGACGAAGATGTGCCTGTGTTCCGCCTGCTGCGCATGCGGGCCCGCCGTGCACCAGGGTTGATTGAAGACGCCAAAGAAGTGTTGCTCAAGCTGTTTGACGCTGATGCAGAATATTCTGCCGACACGCTGGAAGGCATTTACGTCGAGCTGGAAAAAGTAAGCGCCAAAGTGCTGTCGGGCGACGTGACCGACGCGCTGGCCGGTGAAGTGCTGGCCGCCATCGCACAACACGAAGACATGAACGGCCGCATCCGCCGCAACATGATGGACACCCGCCGCGCGGTGAGCTTCATGACGCGCAGCAAGATGCTCAGCGCCGACCAGTTTGAAGATGCACGGCAGATTCTGCGCGACATCGATTCGCTGGAC
>JANOVW010000445.1:0-2830 GCA_031417575.1 Rhodoferax sp.
GCCGATGGGGCGCACGGTGCAAGACGTGGCGCATTTGCTGGAGGTTCAATCGGGCTACGACCCGAGGGCACCTTTGTCGATAGCCAACAACGCCTTGCAGGGCGGCTTCAAGGCCGGTAGCGTGGCAAACGGCCTCTCTGCGGCCGATGCGAAACGCACCCGCATTGGCTGGCTGGGCGATCTGAACGGTTATTTGGCCCTGGAAGACGGCATTTCGGGCGTGTGTGAACAAGCCCTGCAGCGCCTGGCAGGCCTGGGTTGCGAGGTCGCGCCCACCGCGTTGGGCATGCCGCCTGAAAACGTATGGCAAAGCTGGCTGGTGTGGCGGCGCGCCTTGGTAGCCAGCCGCATTGCGCCGTTTTTGCTGTACCCCAATGGCCGCGCCCAGATCAAACCCGAAGCGTTGTGGGAGTATGACCAGGCCGCCACCCTCACCGGCAATGAGCTGCTGGCCGCCAGTGCGCAGCGCACGGCGTTTTACCAACAGATGCTCAAGCTGTTTGAAACGCATGACTTTTTGGCGATACCCACCGCCCAAGTGTGGCCGTTTGATGCCGCCCTGCGTTGGCCCCAGCAGATCCAGACGGCCAACGGCACGCGCAGCATGGACACCTATCACCGCTGGATGGAAGCCACCCTCTACGCCACCTTCGCCGGGCTGCCGTGTATCAGCGTGCCGGCCGGGTTTAACGCGCAAGGGCTGCCAATGGGTTTGCAAATCATCGGCCGACCACAAGCCGATGCGCAGGTGTTGCAACTGGCGCAGGCGTATGAGCTGGCGGCGCAGGCGGTGTTGTCGGTTCGGCCTGGTGCGGTGCACAGCTAACCCGTAAACACGTCCATTTTAGAAATATATTTAATTTAAAAAATATATTTCTAAAAATAAGGTAAATTTCCCAAGTATTAATTGCACAATAAGCTATTTAAATTATAATAAAAATGTATTTATTTGTATTAAATATATTTTAAAAACATATTTAAATAGACCAATAAGCATCAAATTTGCTTAACGCAAAGCCGCTGCGGGTGGCCGATTCAGCCATGCAAAACTGATCTGCACAATACCCGCCGAGAGCCCCAGTGCCACACCAATTTGCCAGGCCAGGTTGTAAGAACCGGCCAGGTCATAAATCAGCCCGCCGCCAAACGCCCCCACAAAACTGCCCACCTGGTGGCCCACAAACGCCACGCCACCTAGCATGGCCTGCCAGCGCAGGCCAAAGGTTTCCACAATCCAGCCCGTGACCAGCGGGGCCACGCCCAGCCACAAAAAGCCCATGATGGCGGCAAAAATCAGGGTGGTTTCGGGTGTGGGCAGGGCCACAAAATACCAGGCCACGGCGGCCGAGCGCACGGTGTAAATGCCGCCCAGCAAGACCAGCTTGTTCCAGCGGCCCCCGGCCCAGCCAAAAAACAGGCTGCCCAACACGTTAAACCCGCCAATCACCCCTAAGGCTTTGGCGCTGAGCATCGGGTCCATGCCGCAAATCGCCAGGTAAGAGGGCAAATGCGTGGTCAAAAAAACCAGTTGCATGCCGCAGACGAAATAAGTTACCGTGAGCACCACAAACAAGGGGTTGCGAAAGGCAATGCCCAATGCGGCTTTGGCCGTATCGCCCTCACCAGGTTTGGGCGGCAGCGGCAGCGCATCCACCTTGCCGGCAAACCAGGCCGCCGGAATCATCAACACACACAGCGCCACAAAACCCCACACACCGGCGCGCCAGCCCCATTCCACGCTGAGCGTCTGGCCAATCGGCGCGGCAATCATCGCCCCCAGCGAACCGGCCGCCGACACAATACCCAGCACGGCGCTGCGCACCGCCACCGGCACCGGGCGCGAGGCGGCTGCCATCGCCATCGCACTGCCATTGGCCGCCAATGCGGCGCCAATACAAATGCCCGCGCCCAGCATCACGGTCGTCAGCCCACCGGCCGTGGCCAACAGCACCAAACCCAGCAGGTACAAAAACGCCCCGCCCACCATCAAGCGGCGCATGCCAATCCGCACCGCCCATGCACCGGCGATCGGCTGCAAAAATCCCCAGGCCAGGTTTTGCACCGCAATGGCCAAGGTGAAATCCGCCACCGGAATGCCCAGATCCCGCGTGACCGCCGGCATGAAGATGCCCAGGCTTTGCCGTAGCCCCATCGAAATGGTCAGCATCAGCGAAGCGCCGATCAGGATGGGCAAGGAGGGGCGCAGGGCTTGGAACATGGACATGCCCTACGGTAGGGCAGGGGTTCGGGGTGCGTCAATCATGCGGGGGACAGGGGCCGCCCCGTGCAATTGTGCTTGTTGCTTATGTACGCCAACAAACAGACGGCAATGCGCACGCGTCCTAACCTGCTACCAGCAAAGCCCATTTGCTTTGCGATGTGTACGGACCATGGCCATGCGTTTTTGCAGGGTGTCATGCTGTTCACCACCGATCGGAGTTTCAATATGAAAAAAAGCGTTTTATCACTGGCCGCGATGGTGCTCTGTGCCCCGGTTTTTGCCATCGATGGCATCACCCTGGGTGAGCCTGGATACGGCGGAACCGGCTGCCCCGCAGGCTCGGTATCGGCCACACTGAGTCCGGATGCAACTTCCTTGAGTTTGTTATTTGACAAATACCAGGTTGGTGTGGGCGGATCTACCGGAAAAAGCTTTGACCGCAAGAGCTGCAATATCGCCATTCCCGTGCGGGTGCCCCAGGGTTTCAGCGTGTCAGTCCTGAAAATTGACTACCGAGGCTTTAACCAGCTACCGCAAGCAGCAAGCTCGCAGTTCAATGTCGAATACTTTTTCGCTGGCACCAGAGGCCCGTCCTTCCAGCGAAAGTTC
>JANOVW010000446.1:0-7257 GCA_031417575.1 Rhodoferax sp.
TCCATGCCACGCGGGCCTACGAGACCATAGGGGGACATGGCGACGATGCCGTGCCCGAGTTCTTTGAGCGTGGGTACAGTGGCCCAGCGCGGCGAGCGCCTGTCGCTGAACGTGACCAGCAGGCGCAATTTGCCGCCATCCACATACGGCGCAAAACCGTTTGAGTTGACCCCAGCCATCAATTGGCCCGAAGCCACGGCCAGCATTTGTTCGGCCGTGCCTTTGTAGGGCACGTGGATGTATTTCAGCCCGCGCCGGCCAAAAATTTCGTCCATCACCAAATGCGGCGTGGTGCCCAGCCCGTTGGTCGAAACGGTCAACTCGCCCGGTTTGGCGGCGGCGAACTTCAGCAAGTCGTCAAAACTGTGAAAAGGGCTATTGCTGGGCACCACCACGCCAAACGTTACGCCACTAATCTGGATGATGGGTGTGGTGTCGCGAATGGGGTCCCAGCTGACTTTTTGCACATGGGGCGTGCGCAAGGCGGGCTGGGGCAATTGCGAAAGGGTGTAGCCATCTGGCAGGGCTTGCTGCAAGATGGGCATACCCAGCGTGCCGCCCGCGCCGGGCCGGTTTTCAATGATGATGCGTTGGCCCAGTTGCCGCCCGGCGATATCGGCCAACAAGCGCAGCGTGACATCGGTGGCACCCCCGGCCGACCAGGGCACGACGAGGGTGATGGCGCGGTTGGGAAAGCCTTGTGCCCACAGCGCGGGTGGGGCCAGAGCGGCAGCGCCAGCCGCCAGTTTTGCCAGTACTTGGCGACGGTTTGGGTTTTGAGCACGGGCCCGAGAAACCGGCTGGTTCGGCAGCGCTGTCATGGGGGGCCGCCCCGCTTGGCCAGTTGCCCAAACCCGCGTTGCGGGTCATACCCCCAGCAGGCCAGCCCAAAACACACCGCCAGCGTCGCCAGCACAATCCAGGGCGAAGCGCCCGCGTCTTTGCCATAGATGGCAAAACGCATCCATTCCACTGCATGGGTGAAGGGGTTGAAGCGGGCGATTTGGTACACCCAGTTGGCACCGCTTTCCTCCAGCTTCCACAGCGGGTACAGCGCGGTCGACATGAAATACATCGGGAAGATCACGAAGTTCATGGTGCCGGCAAAGTTCTCAAGCTGTTTGATGTGCACACTCATCAGCAAGCCCAAGGCGCCCAGCATGAGCGCCGCAGACGCACTGGCCAGCAAGATCTGAAAGCTGTGGGCACCCAGCCAAGGCAGCTCGGTGCCCAGCAGGTAAGCCACCACGACAAACGCCAACGCTTGCAGCAACGACAAAACCGTGGTGGCCGTGAGTTTGCAAGCCAGCACCCACCAGCGCGGCAGCGGGGCGGTGAGCAGCAGACGCATCAGGCCCATTTCGCGGTCATACACCATGGCCAGACTCGATTGCATGCCGTTAAACAGCAGCACCATGCCCATCAGGCCAGGCACGATGTACACGTCATACGGAATGTAGGTTTCATAGGGCTCGGCTATCGCCACGCCAAAAACGCTGCGAAAACCCGCCGCAAAAACCGCCAACCACAACAAAGGGCGCACCAGCGCCGATGCCAGCCGGCCGTACTGACGTGAAAACTTGAACAATTCACGGGCGACGATAGCCCGCAAGGCCTGCGACAAATGTTTCATGGTCGCCAGGCCGTTGCCGGTAGGGTTGGTGATGCCGTTGGCCAGATCGGGACGTAACAGTGATGGCGGGGGCTAGGTTTCAAGACTTCACCTTGCAAAGTTTTTCGGCTTCATCTGCACCCAAGGTATCGAGCACATTGCGGGGGTGCATCACACCCTCGAGCGGCATCATCCCCTGCACGCCCTGGCCATCGCTGAGCAAGAGCGGCTGCCGTAGTTGCCGGTCCCAAGGGCGGAATTGCAAGGCGACACCTTTGGAGCCGTCGAGTTGGGCGGCCAGCAGCGCCTTGTGGATTGAGGCTGCGTCCAGCTTTTGAGATGCGGTGGCGACGGCAACAATGGCTTTGCCGGCCATCCAGGCGGCCCAATCCGGGTCGGTGATGGGGCGCTTGGCGGCTTTGGCAAAGCGGCGGCTGACCTGTGGCGCACCAAAGCGTTCAAACTGCGCCTGCCAGCTTAGCGCAACCAAGCCGCCATCACCCACCACCGGGCGGGGCAACTGGGCGTTGTAGGGCACACTGCGGGCGAATTCGCCGTCGCTGTCAATCACCCACACCACGTCATAGGCGAGGTTGGCGGTGAGCAAGGCAACATTGCCTAAGGCACGCTCCCGCGGGTCAGCCGATAGTTTGAAAGGCTTCACAGCGGCTGTTTTGAGCCCATAACGTTTGAGTGAGGCCTGCACAACGACGCTGCGCGCAGCGTCTTCGGGCAACGCACCGCTGAGCACCAACACGTTTTGCCAGCGCCGCGCCACCAAGGCTTGGGCCAGCGCGTCAGCACGCATGCGCTCGCTGGGCAACACGTGGTAAAGGTGCAAGGCGCAGTCTTTCTCGCGCAAAACATCGTCACGCGCCCGAACGTTCAGCAGTGGCACCGTCACGCTGGCCGCCACCGGGCCCACCCAGGCGCCGGGCAGGCTCAGTACCAGCAGCGCAGCCCCTGCTTTTTCGGCTTTTTGTGCGGCAACTTTTGCAGCTTCGAGGTTGACGGCTGATTCAACTTTAAGTTTGACGCTGGCTTTTTCAGCCTCCAGTTCGAACTGCGCTTCATCGAATGCCACGTTCAGGCCATCTGCCGCTGAGCCGCCGGGGTGGCCCAGGTAAGCACGCTCCAGCCGGGTGCGATCGAGTTGCGGGTTGTCGGCTTGTTCAATCAGTGTGACGTTCCACACCGCCGCGTGCAGCGAAGCCGCCATCAGGCCCACAGCCAAGAACGACAGGGTGGACTTGTGTTGCATCACGTGGCTCAGGGTGGCGAATTTCGAATCAAACCGGTGTCGGCAGATCAGTCGATCAGGACAGCACCGTAAGGCACCCGGCCGACCGGAATGGTTTTGGTGGCCTTAGCTGTCGCCACGTCCACCACGGTCATGTCATCCGACAAGCCATTCACCACATAAAGCTGTGACTCGTCTTTGCTCAAGGAAACGTTCCAGGCCCGCTTGCCGGCCAACACCTGCTGGGTGGTTTCGCGCCTGGCCACATCGACAAAGGCGACATGGTTTGCGCGGCCCAAGCCTACAAAAGCGCGTTTGCCGTCTTTGCTCATCACAATCCCCACGGGCGTGATGTCCGAAGCCTTGGCACCCTTGAGGGCGAACTTGACCGTGCCAATCACCTTCATGTCCTTCGTCGAAATGATGCTGACGCTGGCCCCCAACTCGTTGGTCACCCACAGTTCGGCACCATCGGGTGTGAGTGCCATACGACGCGGGCGTTTGCCCACCGCAATGTTTTTCAACACCTTGGCGCTGGCGGTGTCGATCACATGCACCATGCTGGCGACTTCGGACGTCACGAAGACTGTTTTGCCATCAGCTGATACCTTCACACCTTCTGGCTCCTTGCCTACTTTCACCTCTTTGAGGACCTTCTTGCTGGCGATATCGACAAAACCCAGCTCGCCTTCGTCTTCGTTGGAAACATAGAGTGTTTTGCCGTCGGGCGAAATGTCAAAGGCCTCTGGCGCATCACCCAGTGGAATGCGGCCCACTGATTTGCGCGTAGCTACATCAATCACATCAGCCGCGTTGTCGCCTGCGCAGGCCACCAATACCTGTTTTCCATCGGGTGTCAACTGCAGATGGCGCGGCCGTTTGCAGGTGGCAATCGTGCCTTCAACTTTATGGTCTTTCAGGTTAACGATGGTCAGCGTGTTGTCTTTCTCGCTAGACACGAGCGCCGTGTTTTGCGCCAGCGCCAACAAAGGCAGCAGCAAACTGGCCGACAGTGCCAGCAGGGATGGGACATGTTTCAAAGGTGTGCGCATGGTGTCTTCCTTTTTATCAACGCAGGTGTTGCAAATGGCAAAGTGTGAAAGGGAAAATTTTTGGCGTTCGAGTCAAGCCGGTTTGCCGGACGAAGGTTTGCCAGACGTTGGCGCGGTGCGTGCGATGAAGCCTTGCTCAAGGGTTGGGTGGCCCAAGGCCTGGGTTACCTCTTGCAGGCTGCCGTGGGCGATGCGCTTGCCCTGATGCAGCACCAACACCTGATCGGCCTGGACCGCCTCTTCTACCCAATGCGTGGCCCACACCACGCTACTGCCCCGATTTTTCACATCGGCATGAACAGCGGCCAACATGTCTTTGCGCGATTTGGGATCGAGCCCCACGGTGGCTTCATCCATCAGGATCAAACCGGGGCGATGCAACAAAGCCCGAACCAGTTCGACCTTGCGTTTGGTACCGCCTGAGAGCTCGCGACAAGGACGATCCAGGTCGGCTGTCAGTCCCATCGCCGCTGCGTCATCGGCGATGCGCTGGCGGGCAACGGATGTGCCCATGCCATGCAAATCGGCATGGAATTTCAAATTGCGCCGCACGCTCAAATCCAGATCCAGCGCCTGCTGCTGAAACACCACCCCAATACGCGCCAACGCGTTCGAGGGCTTTTCGCGCAAGGTGATGCCATCGATCAGGATGTCGCCCTGATCCGGCACAAACAGCCCCGTCAGAAGCTGAAACAAGGTTGACTTGCCCGCGCCATTGGGTCCGAGCAGGGCGCAGAACTGCCCGGCACCGAGCTCAAAACTGAGGTCGCTAAGTGCCTGGCGCTCGCCATAACGCTTGCTGATGTTTTTGACGGACAACATCGTCAGTTTATAACCCAGTTGTCACGCCAGCGCTGCGCAGCCACTACTTTTGCAGGGTGTCGATAAAGCTCAGCAGTTGCTCGATTTCGGGGTCTTTCAGGATGTCTTTCCAGGGCGGCATTCCAGCGTCTGCGCGGCCGTTCTTGATCGTGGTGATGGCGGTATCTTTCCACTTGGCGTCGTAGCGCATCTTCAGGCGCCGGATGTCGCGTTCGCGAATCGGACTGGCGCCGTCTGCGCCATGGCAATGCGAGCATTGGTCGTTGAAGCGCACCCGGCCCAGCTGAGCGGTTGGGCTCAAACTGGCATCTTGTATGCCACCTGGCAAAACGGTAATGCCGCCTGATTTGGCAGCATCTTTCGCCGCTGGTTTGGCGGCCGGTTTTTTGGCGGGCGCCTTTTCTGCGGCGTCCCCTGGTTTTTGCTGAACCTGCACCAACAAATGGGCCGGAACGGTTGTGGCTGGGGTACGCATGTCAAGCGACGAGGGGCTCATTTTGACAGTGGTGTGCACGGTATGGGCCAGGTTCGCAGTGGATACCAACACCAGCTTCACCGCCGCGTTGCCCGGAAACCCGTATTTTTTGGCGAGCCCTGCAATTTCGGGTTTTAAATCAAGCAAGGCCTGGTTGATAGCCTTGAGCAATTCGGGTTTGTCACGCTGCACCGCCACGGCTACCTGGCCAGTCAAATCCGGGCCGGTCAGGGGTGTGATCTTCCACTTGTTGGCGTGCAACTTTTGGTTGTCAAAACCCGCCACTGGGCCCCACATGAAAGCGGCCTCGATTTCCCCTTTGTCCAAAGCGGCAAAAACTTCGTCCGAGGTTTTGAGTGTGGTGAAGGGCAAGTCATTGCGTTGCGAAAGCAAAATATGGGGATTGGTCTGGAACTGGACGGCCAGGCGTTTGCCTTTGAGGTCATCCAGGCTGTTGAACTTGAATCCTGGCGCGGTGACCAACGCATACCCCAAGTCAAGAAATGCTTCGGTTTTTTGCAAGCCACGAGCCCGGTAATCGGCACTGGCGGGCAAGGCAAAAACGGCATCACATTCATTGGCGGTGTTGCGCAAGGCGCGGCGCTGAAAGTAGGTGAGATACCAGGTGTACCGAACCGGAGCGGCATTTATTTTCTGGGCAACCAACTCGGCCAGTTCGACATACAGGCCACGCTCGGGGCCTTCGGATTTGCTGAAGGGCAGGTTGTCAGGGTCAGCGCAAACGCGCAAGGGTTCTGCGGCATAAGAGCCAAAAGAAACTGCCAATGTCAGACCGACCACACTGAAAATAATGCCGCGAAAATTCATAAGAACCTAACGTACTCGATCAAAAAGAGAAAACCCGTGAAACGAAGGTGCCACGGGTTTTTGAGAAGTCACTTGAAATCAACGCAGACACCAAGGCCTGCGTTGACCTCAAAAACCACGATCAGTTCAGGGCAAACACGTACAGCGTGCCGCCTTCTGGGCTAGCTGCTACCATTTTCTCGCCCAGTGCACCGAAGAACGCGGGGATCGACTGGGTGCGGCCAGAAACCACGGCAACGTATTGCTTGCCGTCCAGGGTGTAGGTCATGGGTGCAGCGGTGATGCCGGAGCCGGTATTGAATTTCCAGAGCTCTTTGCCATTTTTGGCATCTGTCGCCCGGAACCAGCCTTTGATGTCACCATGGAACAGCAGGCCGCCCGCAGTGGTCATCATGCCGCCGTTGAAGGGCAAATCTTGCTTGTTGAACCAGACTTGTTGCTGCTTGACGGGATCCCAAGCCTTGACACCACCCATGTGACCGCCAGGGCCCACTTTGCCGAGGTCAAAGTTCACGCCCAGGTAAAAGGCGCCGCGTTTGTAGTCCGCCTGAATGCCTTCGAGATCCATACACAGGTTCATGGTCGGGATATACACCAGACCCGTTTGTTTGCTGTAGCTCATGGGCATCCAGTTTTTGCCACCAATCAGGTTGGGGCAAATGTCAGAGGCTTTGCGCTTCATGCCGGGGCGTTTGGCATTACCGGCGGCTTCAATCGGTGTGCCGGTTTTCATGTCGATGCCAGTGGCCCAGTTCACGCCTTCAATGTACTGCTTGGCTGAAATCAGCTTGCCGTTTGCACGGTCCAGTACATAAAAGAAACCGTTGCGGTTGGCTTGCATGATGACGGGGACGGTTTTGCCGTCAACCTTTTGGTCGGCAAAAACCAGCTCGTTCACTCCGTCATAGTCCCACGCATCATGCGGGGTGAATTGATAGTGCCAAGTTATTTTTCCGGTTTCCGGGTTCAATGCCAAGACCGAGGCTGAGTACAAGTTTGTGAACTTGCCAATGTCTGAGGAGTCATTGCCGCGTACCGAGGCAGACCAAGGTGACGGGTTACTGGTGCCGTAATAAACCAGGTTCAACTTCGGGTCGTAAGAGCCGATGTGCCAGGCGACCGCACCGCCGTTTTTGCCGGAGTCGCCTTTCCAGGTGTCGGCGCCAGGCTCAGTGCCCATGGGCACTGTGTAGGTACGCCAAACTTCTTTGCCTGTGGCTTGGTCCAG
>JANOVW010000447.1:0-3274 GCA_031417575.1 Rhodoferax sp.
AAATAGATGACTTTGGGTACCGTGACGCGGAAGTTCAAACGGGCGCTGGCGCTTTGGCCAATCGCTGCCGTGGTGTTGACGTCCGATTCAGCCTGTGCGCTCATCGGCACTGCAACAGCAGCCGCTACTGCAGCCAGGGCAATCAGGTGTTTTGCGAATTTCATGGTCTGGGTCTCTTTCAGTTAAAGCCGCCGGGTTGGGGCTGATGCTTATTCTTTGCAACCGCCGTGCCAGCTTTTAAATCCCGTTTATTGGCAAAAAACCATCAAAAACCTCCAAAAAATCTCATTTCAACGCAATTTGCAAAAATTTTCCTATGTTTTAAAAATTATCAATTGCATTTTGCAAAACATGCCACTAGACTGGGTTCATGACTGACTCATCACCTGCCTCGTCGGCGTTAGCCTCCTCGCAAATCTCGGCCGTGTTCCCCGGTATGCGCTTGTTGGTGGTTGAAGACCTGGTGGCCCTGGCCATTCAGTACCGCACCATTGCCACCCGGCTGGAGGTGCAAACCGTGACGGCGGGCACCGTGGCACAGGCCAAACGGCACATACCGGATGGCCCCTGGCACGCCGCCCTGGTTGATTTAAACCTGCCTGACGGCACCGGTTTTGATGTGCTGGGGCTGCTGCGCAAAGAGCACCCGGCGTGCTCGGTAGTGGTGATTACCGCCGAAGATTCGCTCGACAACGCCGTTCGCGCCTCCGAAGCCGGTGCCTTTGACTTCATTGAAAAGCCGGTTGAAGCCGAACGCCTGACCGTGACGCTGCGCAACGCGCTCAACGCATCATTGCTGGCGCAACGCGTGGCCAGCTACCAGGTGGAAGCACCGCGCCAATTCGAGCAGTTTCTGGGCCAAAGCGCCGAAATGCAAACCGTTTACAAGATGATTGAAACGGTGGCCGGCAGCAACGCGCCAGTGTGTATTACCGGCGAATCGGGCACCGGCAAGGAACTGGCGGCCAACGCCATTCATGCCCGCAGCCCGCGACGCGCCAAAAACTTTGTGGCCGTTAATTGCGCCGCCATCCCCAAAGATTTGATCGAAAGCGAACTGTTTGGCCATGGCAAAGGTGCCTTCACTGGCGCGGTAAGTGACCGCCAGGGCGTCTTTATAGAAGCCGATAAAGGCACTTTGTTTCTGGACGAGATTGCCGAACTGGATTTGGGTGTGCAAGCCAAACTGCTGCGGGTGCTGCAAACCGGCGAAGTCAAACGCCTGGGTGAAGACAAAACCCGCATCGTGGACGTGCGCATCGTTTGCGCCACCCACCGCAAATTGCAAGAGCGGGTGCGCCAGGGCGAGTTTCGCGAAGATTTGTTTTACCGCCTGTATGTTGTGCCGATTGATTTGCCACCCCTGCGCGCACGCGGGGGCGACGTGGCGCTGATCGCCCAAGACATGTTGCTGAAGTTTGCGCAAGAAGACGGCAAGCAGTTCAAAAACTTCAGTGCCGAAGCGTTGGCCGCCCTCAGCGCCCACGCCTGGCCGGGCAACGTACGCGAACTGCTGAATGTGATTCGCGCGGTGGCAGCCCTTTACGACGGCCAAACGGTGGAGCTGGACATGTTGCCGCCGAACGTGCAACAAAGCTTTCCGGGCGCCCACAATGGCGCACATGCTGCGTCGCCACAGGCGCATTCAGGCATGGCCCAGGCAACTGCGGCTTCTGGTGCATCGGCTGGCGGCACAGTCGTCAACTTACAAGCACCCCAGGCGGTTTCACAGCCCGCCCCTGCCAACCTGGCAGACACTTCCGGTGCTGACAACGACTGGTTCTCGGATGCCACCGACGCGCCCGCCGCTGGAACCGCCTTTTCACCCGTTTCGGCTGCATCACCACTACAACCAGGTCACTCGACGGCCGGGCAGCCCGCACGGGCCCAGGCGGCTGTGGCACCCAGCGCCCTTCCCATCTACCACCCCTCACAGGTACGTCCGCTGGATGCCGTCGAGCGTGAAGCGGTCGATTACGCCCTGCGCGCCTTTCATGGCAACGTGGCGAAGGCGGCGCGGGCGTTGCAGGTGAACCCCAGCACGCTGTACCGCAAGATTCAGGTCTGGACTTCTGCTCCCGGCCCTGCGATGGAAGTCGCCGCGTGAATTCGCCCGCCGACTTGCTGGCCCGGCTGGAGCGCCTGGAGCGCGAAAACGCACAGTTGCGCGAACACGCCGACGTCGAACAGCAAAGCCGTCTGGTGGCCGAGCTGGAACTCGGCAAAACCAAAGACCGCTTGCAACTGGCGCTGGACGCAGCCGGTTTGGCCATGTGGGAATGGGATTCCGAAACCACTGCGATTTACACCTCGTTGCGGTTTGCCGATTTGGTCAACGATTACGGCTACATGCAAGGCAACGGCCAAACCTGGCCGCCCATGCAGTTGGAACGCAAGTTATACGGCGAAGACCGGCTGCTGGTTCGTCAGGCCATTTTGCGGACCTTCAACCAGACCGACCGAAAACTGGAGGTGGAGTTTCGCGTGCGTACGCCCGCAGGTGTGCGCTGGCTGGAGGCCAGCGGCGAGGTGAGCAAGCGGGATCTGATGGGCAAAGCCACGCGCATGGTGGGTATTGCCCGCGATGTAACCCGGCGCAAACAACAACAGCACGAGATTGAAACTGCGCGCGCCCTGGCGGTGGCGGCCAATTCCGCCAAAGACGACTTTTTAGCCCACATCAGCCACGAAATCCGCACACCCCTGAATGGTGTGATTGGCATGAACAACCTGCTGGCCCAGACCGAACTGGCCGCGGAACAACGCGTGTACGTGGATTTGGTGGGCAGTTCCGGGCGGGCCCTGCTGGCGCTGGTGAATGACGTGCTGGATTATTCACGCCTGGAGGCCCACAAGCTGATTCTGGAGCAAGTCCGTTTTCCCTTGCAACGCTGGATCTGGGAAGTTGCCACACCCATGCGTGTCTCTGCGGAAGCCAAAGGACTTGAACTGGAGGTGGTGATCAGTGATGAATTGCCCGCCGAAGCGGTGGGTGACCCTGGCCGTTTGCGTCAGATCGTCACCAACCTGATATCGAATGCCATCAAGTTCACCGAAAAAGGACGCATCGAAGTGGCCATGCGCACGGCAAGCGGGTTCCCCAACCGGCTGGGGCTGCGCATTGAAGTCAGCGACACCGGCATTGGCGTTCCACTGGAAAAACAACAAGATATTTTTGGCGCATTTGTACAGGCCGACAGCTCCACCTCGCGGCGCTACGGTGGTACGGGCCTGGGCCTGACGATTTGCATGAAGCTGGCCCAAACGATGGGCG
>JANOVW010000448.1:0-1964 GCA_031417575.1 Rhodoferax sp.
GGCCAGCGCCAGATCGCGCGAGCCCGATGCCGCATGCACGGCGCTGGCGCTCAAGGCGACGGGCAACTGGATGGCCTGGGCGCAGGCCAGAGTCAGCGCCATCGGCTGTCGCCACAACATCAGCAATGGGATCAGGATGACCGGCCCGCCAGTGCCAGTGACCGCCGAGCCAACACCCACGGCCAGCCCGATCAGCGCCATCGGCACCACGCCGAAGCCGGCCCGTTCGAGGTTTCCAGGGTGAATGGGCATCAAGCCTCGCAGACCACTGCCAATGGCCAGAATCGCAAGTGCTGTCAGCAGCCAATGCGCCTGCACCGCATGCACCAGCAGTCCGCCCAGCACGCCACCGGGCACTGCGCCGGTCACCAGCGCCCACAGTGAGGCTTCACCCACTACAGGCCCATTGCGCAGCCACCACAGGCCCGCCACGGCCGGGAACGCGAACGCCAATGAAGATGCCGCTATCGCCCGCGCCACGTCCAGGCCCTCCAGTTGGGTCAGGGCCGGTACGACCAACACGCCGCCAATGCCGGTCGCGCCAATCAAGCCACCGGCCAGCAGAATGGCGGCTGCGCTTGCAAGGATCATGCAGCGGGCTTATTCGGCCTTGATGTTGGCGCGGGTGACCGCGGCCTGAAGCAAATGGCGCTCTTGCATGAGGTACTCGCCGAATTTGGCGCCCGTGATGGCGATCGGTTTGGTGGCAATTTCGCCCAGCTTGCGTACGATTTCAGGGTCTTTGAGTGTGGATTCCATGGCCTTGATCAGCGCGGTGGCGATGGGTTCAGGCAGGTTGGCCGGTGCGAGCAAGCCAAGCCAGGATTCAACATCCAGATCACGCAGATCAACCGTTTCAGACAGGCTGGGCACATCGGGCAGGCCACTCCAGCGCGCCTTGCTGGTCACGCCAAAAGCGCGCACCTTGCCGTCTCGGATGAAGGACTGGGCCAGACCCAGTGGCAATACGCCCAGATCAACTTGGCCACCGGCCACATCGGTCAACACCTGCGGGCCTGACTTGTAGGGGACGTGCACGATGTCGAGGTTGGCGCGCTGCTTGATCATCTCGCCCGTGATGTGCAGAGAGGTGCCCACCCCATCTGTGCCGAAATTGAGCTTGCCTGGCTGTGCACGCACCAGCTTGATCAAGTCGGCCGTGGTCTTGGGCTCCAATGTGGGGCGTCCGATCAGGACAAAAGGCCCGATAGCCGCAGTTGACAGGGGCGTGAAGTCTTTGAAAGTGTCATAACGCACGGCAGACGGGGCCACCAGCGGCGCGACATTCAGCGGGCTGGCGACAGCAAAAAGCAGGGTGTACCCGTCGGCCGCCGCTCTGGCGACTTTTTGCGTCCCGATAGTGCCGGCTGCGCCGGCCACGTTTTCAATCACAACCGGCTGTTTCAGGATATCGGCGAGCTTGGTCATGACGACCCGCGCAGTGGCGTCAACGCCGCCGCCAGCGCCAAAGGGCACAATGACCGTGATCGGTTTGGCGGGCCAGGACTGGGCGTGGGCCTGCAGGGCCAGCAAAGTGCAGCCGGCCAAGGCTGCCTTCAGGAAAGTACGGAGTTTCATGATGAACGGTTCCTTCAAGAGTTTGCAAAATTTGCACCGGGGAGGTGCAACTATACTTGTCATTACAAGTTATGACAAGTATGCAAAACACATGCCAATGATGCACCTTCGTGAAGATCATCACCATGTCTAATGCGCCACTCACGCTGTACGGCAAGCTTCGGGACAGCCTGCGCGCGCGCATTCTGGACGGCGCACTCAAGCCACATGACAAATTGCCCTCCGAGAGCGAGTTGGCGGGCACCCATGGCGTGAGCCGCATCACGGTGCGCCAAGCCTTGGGTGACCTGCAAAAAGACGGGCTTATCGTGCGCCAGCAGGGCAAGGGGGCCTTTGTCTCTGCGCCGCGGCATGCCAGCCAGAGCCTGAACCGCCTGCAGGGTTTG
>JANOVW010000449.1:0-1936 GCA_031417575.1 Rhodoferax sp.
GGCACGTGCCGGTAAAGCACCTGTCGCAGCGCCCATTTGCTCACGCCCTTGCGCAGCTTCATCGCCTGCGGGAGACTCCAGGCAAACTCCACCACGCGGTGATCCAAAAACGGCACCCGGCTTTCAAGCGACATGCCCATTGCCGCACGGTCCACCTTCACCAAAATGTCATCCGGCAAATAAGTCAGTGCGTCCAGCGCCATCATTCGTTCGATGGCATTCAGCCCCTTGAGTGGCGGCGCGTTGGCTGTCAACAAAGTGGGCGGTTCCGTGGCGCCAATCACAACGCTGGTCGGGTCGTCCCAATGCGATACCAAGCCCAGGTAAAGCGCATCCATGCTGGGCGACTCCAGCACCCTGGCTGCCTTGTGCAGCTTGTCGCCTAGGTTGGCCTGCTGCATTGAACCCGGCAACAAGGCCTTGACCGGCCTCAACAGGGCATTCAACCGTGCGGGCGACAGGGCAGTAAGGCCCCGCGCCGCCAGGCGGCGGCTGCCCGTGGGGAACATAGATAGTTTTTGCCACAAACTGCTGGCCAGCAAGTAGCGGGTGTAGCCGCAAAACAGCTCATCACCCGCGTCACCAGACAGTGACACCGTCACCTGCTGGCGGGCCAGTTGCGACACCAAAAAAGTGGGAATCTGCGACGAGTCAGAAAACGGCTCGCAATAAAGATGCGGCAAACGCGGAATCACGTCCAGCGCCTGTTTTGGGGTGACATACAGCTCGGTGTGGTCGGTGCCCAAATGCGCCGCCACCGCCTTGGCTTGCATGGCCTCGTTAAAGCCCGCCTCGTTGAAGCCGATGGTGAAGGTTTTGACTGGGCGCGCCGATTGCGCCTGCATTAAAGCCACCACGGTGGACGAATCTATGCCACCCGACAAAAATGCCCCCAATGGCACGTCCGCCATCATTTGCTGCTGTACCGCAGATTTGAGCAGTACTTCCAGTGCGTCAACGGCCTGGTTATCGGTTCCGGCAAACGGCTTCGCGCAGCCCGCCGTAGCTACCGCTGCGACGGACCAATACTGCGTCACTTCGGGTTCACGCCGCGCAAGCGACACCGTCAGCAAACAACCCGCCTCCAGCTTGGCGATGCCCTGGTAGATGGAATAGGGTGCCGGGATGTAGTTGTGACGCAAAAGCAGGCACAGGGCATTGCGGTCAATGGCTGCTGCAAACGCCGGGTGCGCCTTGATCGCCTTCAGTTCTGAACCAAATAAAAAGGTGGCTTGGGCCCCCTGGCCTTGCCAGCCGTAATACAGCGGCTTTTCACCCAGACGGTCACGCCCCAGCGTCAGCGCGCACGCGTCACGGTCCCACACGGCAAAGGCGAACATGCCAATGCAGCGCGCCACCGTGGCTTGAACGCCCCAGGCCGCAAAACCAGCCAACAGCGTTTCTGTATCCGAATGGCCGCGCCATGCCGGGGCCAGGCCAGATTTATCCAGGTCAACCCGCAGCGCCATATGGTTGTATATTTCGCCGTTGAAGGCCAGCACGTAACGGCCGCTGGCAGACACCATGGGCTGATGCCCGGCTGGCGACAGGTCAACAATTGAAAGTCGGCGGTGGCCGAAGCCCATACGGTGGTCGGCGTCCAGCCAGTAGCCTGAGTCGTCTGGGCCGCGGTTGGCAATGGTGGCCGCCATGCGATGCAACAGCAGTGCATCGCCTTCGGCAACTGCGTTCCCCCCTAAAAAACCAACAAGGCCGCACATGATTACGATCCTCCGACTTCTTTGAGGAGTTGCAGCATTCGCGGTGCAGTTCGCTGCAGGCAATATTCGGCCTCAACCCGCACCCGCCCCGCTTCACCCAGGCTTTTGCGCAACGCGTCGTCGCGCAAAAGCACTTCCAGTTGCCCGGCCCATGCGTCAGGCGTTTCGGCAAACAGCCCGGTTGCGCCATTGGCCACCACATCCAGATTTGCACC
>JANOVW010000450.1:0-3187 GCA_031417575.1 Rhodoferax sp.
GGCGCTTGACGTTTCGGTGCAAGCGCAGGTTTTGCAGCTATTTGAAGAGATTCGGGGCCGCTTGAATTTGGCCATGTTGTTCATCACCCACGACCTGCGGGTTGCCTCGCAGGTGTGTGACCATTTGGCTGTGATGTCCCAAGGCGAGGTGGTCGAATACGGACCTGCGAGTGAGGTCTTTGGTGCGCCGAAACACGCCTATACCCAGGCGCTGTTTGGTGCTGCGCCAGGGCGAGATTTTGCGTTCGCCAAGGTTTGATTTTTTTCAGTTTTTGGTTTTTTGAGGTTTTGAGTTTGTTGCATGCCTAAATTTTTGATCGCTGGGTTCCAGCACGAGACCAACACCTTTGCACCCAGTCTGGCCAATTGGTCTGCGTTCACCAGGGGCGACTCCTTTCCGGCCTACATGCGCGGTAGAGATTTAATCGCCCAATTGACAGGCATCAATATTCCGGTAGCGGGGTTCATCGAGGCCGCCAGGGTACACGGCTGGGATTTGGTGCCCTCGTGCTGGGCCGGGGCGATACCCTCGTCTTACGTCACCCGCGATGCTTTTGAGCGCATTGCCTCTGCCATGCTGGAAGACATCAGCGCAGCCAGATCCGCAGGGCTGGACGGCATCTACCTGGACTTGCATGGTGCCGCCGTCGCGCAACACCATGACGACTGCGAGGGTGAGTTGCTTGGCCGTATCCGTGATTTGGTCGGACCCGACTTGCCGATTGTGGCCAGCCTTGATCTGCATGCCAACGTAACCCACCGCATGCTAGA
Source organism: Rhodoferax sp. (assembly GCA_031417575.1). Taxonomy (GTDB): domain Bacteria; phylum Pseudomonadota; class Gammaproteobacteria; order Burkholderiales; family Burkholderiaceae_C; genus JANYCG01. Next base: position 772 of record JANOVW010000450.1, read on the forward strand.
AGCCGCCGATGCACTGGTTTCGTACCGCACCTACCCCCACGTTGACATGGCTGCAACCGGCGAACTGGCCGCGCAATTGATGATGCGTCGCTTGAAGCTGGGCAAGCGGGAAGCTCTGCACTACCGGCGTGTACCGTACCTGATCCCGTTGAACGCACAAAGCACCTGGATGGAGCCTGCGCGAAGTGTTTATGACGAGTTGATAGCGCTGGACACTTCGCACGGAGTTGTTTTGAGTTTTTGCATGGGTTTTCCGGCGGCAGATTTTGCTGAATGCGCACCCATGGTTTGGGGTTATGGTGCGCTGGCGAAAGATGCCGTTGAACAACTCTATGCCAGTGCTGCCAAGCCCGAGCAATGGCGGCTTGAGCTTTTGAGCCCACGCGATGCCGTGGTGCAAGCCATGGCCCTGGCGGAGTCTGCCCACAAGCCTGTGGTTATCGCAGACACCCAAGACAACCCCGGAGCGGGTGGCGACAGCAACACCACTGGCGTGTTGCACGCCCTGCGCGAGCAGGGCGCCGGGTTGAAGTTTCCGGGTCGGGTGGCGCTGGGCTTGTTGTATGACGAAGCCGCAGGCATTGCCGCCAGGCAAGCCGGTATCGGCGCTGAAATTGAAATTACCTTGGGCCGTTCAGTGCCAACGTTTACCGGTTCAGCGAGCGACGCGCCTGTACGCGGCCGTTTTAAAGTTGTGGCGTTGAGCGACGGCAAATGCACCTTGACGGGGCCCATGATGACCGGTGTCACCGTTCAACTGGGGCCCTGCGCCTGCCTGGAAATCGACGGCATTTTGATTGCCGTGGTGAGTGGCAAAAAACAACTGCTGGATCGGCAGTTGCTACGTATGGTGGGCATTCATGCCGAGAACATGCGCATCATCGTGGTGAAAAGCTCTAACCATTTTCGGGCAGACTTCACGCCAAACGCGAGCCATATTCTGGTGGTCAAAGCGGCTGGCCCGATGGCAGCAGACCCGGCAGAGATGCCCTGGAAAAAACTGCCGGATTCGATTCGCCGCAGGCCCTGAGCTGCACAGTTGCCTCCAAGGCTCCGTTCGGCACAGACGGGCACTGAGCGACCGCATCAACCCATCAACGCGTACCGCGCCAAGTGGTGATCTGCATCACCAAAGCGCTGCGCCAGCATGGTCAGGCGGCGAAAGGTGTGGCTGACTTTCATTTCTTCCGTCATGCCCATGCCGCCGTGCAGTTGTACGGATTCCTGGCTAACCAGGCGGGCGCAATCAGCCACCCGTACCATGGCGGCTGAAACGGCTTTTTTGCGGGCATTGATGGCGGCTTCGTCGGTTTTTCCCTCTGTGGCATTGGCAGCGGCATCGACTGCACAGGCGGCTGAAATGGCCATCGAGCGGGCTTCTTCACCGGCCATGAACATGTTCACCATGCGGTGCTGCAAAGCCTGAAACGAAGCGATGGGGATGCCAAATTGCTTGCGGCTTTGGGTGTATTCCAATGTGGCATCCGTGGCAGATTTCATGGCACCCACGGCATCGGCGCACAGCAGTGCGGTGGCGAAATCGACTGCTTCTTCAATGTGGGGCAGGGCGTTTGTCAGCACGCCCATGCTGTCGGCCACCAGATCGGGGCCACCCAACAAAGCGGCTGCAGGCAAGATGACCCCTTTGAAGCTGACATCTGCCGCGCGTTGGCCATCTACCGTGCGGTAGGGGCTAACGCTGACGCCTGCGGCGTTGCGGTCTACCAAAAACAGGCCAATGCCACCGCTGACCGGGCAACCGGGGCCATGGCTGATTTGGGCTGAAACCACCAACACGTCTGCAGCAGCTGCGCCGATCACCACGATTTTTTCACCATCGAGTTGCCACCCGGGGCCGTCGCCACTGCCCGATGTGACCGGTGCCTTGACAACCACCGTGTTGACCGGCTCCAGTGCATACCGGCGGCCCCGCTCCAGGTAGGCAAAAGTGGCTTTGCCACTGCCGTCCAGCAACGAGGGCAGCACAGCATCGCGCTGCGCTGGCGTGCCGGCGCTGGCGACCAAACGGCTGGCCAACGCCACGTGGTCCAGCACGGGTTCGACCACCAGGGCTTCACCAAAAGCTTCCATGGCGGCCAGCATGTCAACGGCGCCACCGCCAAAACCACCTGCGGCTTCGGCAAAGGGCAGGGCGGTGAGGCCCATCTCGGCAAAAGCGTCCCAAGCGGCCGGGCTGTAGCCTTCGTCCGAGGTGAGCGTTTTTTTGCGGGCCTCAAAACCGTAATTGGCGGCGAGGTACTTTTGCAGCGAATCAGCAAGCTGCTTTTGCTCTTCAGAGTATTCGAAATCCATGATGTCGTCCTTACAAACCCAAAGTCATCTTGGCGATGATGTTTTTTTGAATCTCATTGGAGCCAGCGTAAATACTGGCCTTGCGGTAGTTGAAATATCGCGG
>JANOVW010000451.1:0-3253 GCA_031417575.1 Rhodoferax sp.
GCCCACTTCACGCTGGGTGATCACGCAGTTTTTGTGGGCATGCACAAACTCAACCGGGTCTTCGATCGTGATGATGTGACCAAATGAGTTTTCATTGCGCCAGTCCACCATGGCCGCCAGGGTGGTGGATTTGCCGGAGCCAGTGGCGCCCACCAAAATGCACAAGCCGCGCTTGGCCATCACCACTTCCTTGAGCACCTGCGGTACACCCAGGCCATCAATGGTGGGCAAAACGGCCGGAATCACCCGCATCACCATGCCCACTTTGCCCTGCTGGATGAATGCGTTGACGCGAAACCGGCCGACGCCGGGGGGTGAAATGGCAAAGTTGCACTCCTTGGTTCTTTCAAACTCCGCCACTTGTTTGTCGTTCATCACAGAGCGTGCCAGCGCTAACGTGTGCCCGCCGTTGAGCGGCTGCGGTGATACCTTGGTAACTTTGCCGTCTACCTTGATGGCAGGCGGAAAATCGCCCGTGATGAAAAGGTCGCTGCCATTGCGGCTAACCATGAGTTTCAGCAAGTCATTGATGAACTTGGTGGCCTGATCGCGTTCCATGTGGGAGATTCCTTTGGCGCTTGAATATGCAGGATGGCGTTATGACGTTAGAACGTTATGGCAGTTTGGCCGGGCGGTTCAGCCGGGTTTGGTTTCACTCAGCCGCGCGCTCACCACGCGCAGGCGCAATGAGAGTTTGCGGGCCAGCAACACCACCAGGCTGGCAGCCAGTTTGGGGTCGGCATTCAACATCTCGTCCATGCCCTTGGCACTCAAAATGGCCACGTCGCAGGAGGAGAGGGTGGTGCAGGTTGAAAACCGGATGCCGCTGTCCAGCAGCGACATTTCACCCAGAATGTCGCCGGTACGGGTTTCAGCCAACCGCAGGCGTTCACCCCAGGGCTGTTCGCGGTCGACGGCAACAGTGCCTGACAGCACAACCACCATGTAGTTGCCGTATTCGTCTTGTCGGATGATGTCTCGGTTGCCAACCACGTAAGCAAAATCAAAAAAGCGGCCCAAATTGGCGATCGAGGCCGGTGTCAGTTGGCTCATGTATTTGTCTTGCGCCCAAGCGCTTTGCAGCATTTGGGTGCCACGCTCAGTGCTGCTGCGCCGTGCATCAATTTCAACAGCGCGTGCCTCCCAGGGCACCAACGCTGCGCCTTCAATGCCCAAACCGACAAAAGCGGTGGAAAACAGCAGCGAATCGGGGGCCTCGTCGGCTTCGCTGGTGTCATCGAAATCTCTGTCGTGGGTGCCGTTCATGGAATTCTCCTGAATGCGGTTTAGCCGGGGAAGTTTTCCGGAATCTTCGCCTTGCTGCGTGCTTCGGCCGGGCTGATGATGTTGCGTTTGACCAGGTCGGTCAGGTTTTGGTCCAGCGTCTGCATGCCCACGCTGTTGCCGGTCTGGATGGATGAATACATCTGTGCCACTTTGGCTTCACGGATCAAGTTGCGGATGGCGCTGGTGCCCAGCATGATCTCATGCGCCGCCACGCGGCCTTGACCATCTTTGGTTTTGCACAGCGTTTGTGAAATCACCGCTTGCAAGGATTCCGACAACATGGCCCGCACCATCTCTTTTTCGTCGGCCGGGAACACGTCAATGATCCGGTCAATCGTTTTGGCGGCGCTGGAGGTGTGCAGCGTGCCAAATACCAGGTGGCCGGTTTCTGCGGCGGTCATGGCCAGGCGAATGGTCTCCAGGTCACGCATCTCCCCCACCAGGATGGCGTCGGGGTCTTCACGCAGGGCAGATTTCAGCGCGGCGGCAAAGCTCAGGGTGTGCGGCCCCACTTCGCGCTGGTTCACCAGGCATTTTTTGGATTCGTGCACAAACTCGATCGGGTCTTCGACCGTGAGGATGTGGCCGAACTCGGTTTCGTTCAAAAAGTTGACCATGGCCGCCAAGGTGGTCGATTTGCCGGAGCCCGTGGGCCCCGTCACCAGCACCATGCCGCGCGGCTTCAAGGCCAGATCGGCAAAAATCTTCGGGGCATTGAGCTGCTCAAGTGACAGGATTTTGCTGGGGATGGTACGGAACACCGCGCCCGCACCACGCTCGTGGTTGAACGCGTTGACCCGAAACCGCGCCAGGCCTTCAATTTCGAAAGAGAAGTCGATCTCCAGAAACTCTTCGTAGTTTTTGCGCTGCGTGTCGTTCATGATGTCATACACCATGGCGTGCACCGCTTTGTGGTCCAGCGCTTCGACGTTGATGCGCCGCACGTCACCATGCACGCGAATCATGGGTGGCAAACCGGCCGACAGGTGCAAATCAGAAGCCTTGTTTTTGACGCTGAACGCGAGCAATTGGGTAATGTCCACAAATTTCCTCTTTCTGGATTTGTTACGCTTGCCTTGTGCAGATGCAAAAAGCCGGGTGTTTCCAATTATGACGATGATTTCAGACAATCTCCAGCGCGTTGGGGCGCAGATACGTGCCGCTTGTCAGGCCGCCGGGCGCGATGCGGCCAGCGTGCGTTTGCTGGCGGTCTCCAAGACTTTTGGCGCCGATCTAGTGCACGCAGCCTGGCAAGCTGGTCAAAACGCGTTTGGTGAAAACTACATTCAGGAAGCGGTCGACAAAATCCGTCACCTGCGTGGCCTGGAGGTTGGCACTGAAAACGGCGTGCCGCGTGCCCAGCCGTTGGAGTGGCATTGCATCGGACCGATTCAAAGCAACAAAACGCGCCTGGTTGCCGAGTATTTCGATTGGGTGCATTCAGTCGACCGCTTCAAGATTGCCGAGCGCCTGTCTGCACAACGCCCAGTCGGCATGGCCCCTTTGCAGATCTGCTTGCAGGTCAATGTGGACGGTGGCCAGAACAAATCTGGTGTTTTGCCCGCTGAATTGCCCGGCTTGGCGTGGCAAGTCGCTGCGTTGCCGGGGCTGACCTTGCGCGGTTTGATGTGCATTCCAGAACCAGCCGCAGATTTTGCGGCGGCCAGCCAGCCTTTTTTGGCTGCCAAAGCCTTGTTTGAGCAGATGCGGGCGGCTCACCCGTCGGTTGATACCCTCTCATTGGGCATGAGCGCCGACCTGGAGGCGGCCATTCACTGCGGCAGTACGATGGTTCGGGTGGGTTCTGCAATTTTTGGCCAACGAGCGGCTCCTTCGCCGCTTGGCCGCACGCCAGGTCAGGGTTAATACTGCCTGTCGCAAGGCGGCAAAGTCTCAAGACTGCACACTTTGCGGCCTGGGTGCTTCAACGTGCGTGCCAGAATATTTGCACCATGATTGTCAATTG
>JANOVW010000452.1:0-1600 GCA_031417575.1 Rhodoferax sp.
GACATGAGCACTACGGCGCAAATCAACGACAGCCTGAAGCTCGGCGGCATGATGCTGGGTGAGATTGGCCGCGTGGGCAAACTGCACAAACCCAAGGTAGAACAAGCCAGTTTCGCGGTTTTAAAGGCGCCCGATATTCCCAGCGTTTTGGTAGAAGCCGCTTTCATCAGCAACCCCGAAGAAGAAGCCAAACTGGTCAGCGAAGACTACCAGGAGCAACTGGCCAACGCCATCATGCGGGGCATTGAAAGCTACTTCGCCAAAAACCCGCCACTCGCTCGCAATCGGGCGATTTGATTCCTCGCGGAATCGGTCAATTTAAACAGGGGCTAGCTTTTGCTCAGCCGCTTGATCATGAAATCTGCGGCCTGTTCAATGTGTTGACGGGCCAGCTTTTCGGCTTTTTTGGCATCACCCGCAACCACAGCATCCAGCAGGGCTTCATGCTGATCCCAGATGTCGCGCGGGTGTTCGTCACGCAGCAGCACCTCGCCCATCACACGCTGGGTGTTGGTCCAGTGCGTCTCCATGGCCGGCGCGATAAGCGGGTTGTCAGACAATGCATAGACGAAATCGTGGAAGGTAATGTCGGCCTCGATCATCGCGGCAACTAAACCGCCTGCGACCGCAGCGCGGCCAGCCGAGATCAGCGCCGGACCATCTTGCGCCGCACGCCCGGCGTTGTACTGGGCAGCGTTACGAAAAGCCAAGCCTTCGATAACGGCCCGCATATCGTACATGTGGCGCACGTGGTCCAGATCGAGTGGGGCCACCAGCAGCCCGCGCCCCGGCGCATCACACAACACGCGCAGTTTGCGCAACACCACCAGCGCCTGCTGAACCGGTTGCCGAGACACACCTAGCTCCTGCGCAATTTGCTCCTGAATGATGCGTGAACCCGGCGGTAGTTTGCCCGATGCAATCTCGGACAGGATCGCGTCCTGAACCTGCTGCACGAGGCCGGGCTGGGTGGCAAGGGTTTTCATGGGCGCAATAGTAGTTGGCTTTGCCCGCCCATTGAAAATTGGCTCATCATTCGCCCTGGCGCCAACGTCGCTCAGCCTCGTCCCAGGCTGCCAGAGCCTGCAAATCCGGCACCCACGCCAGGCCCGATTTGGCATCGGACGAGGCCGCCTCTGGCGTCACGACCACATCGAGCAAGGCGGGGCGATTTGCCAGCGCGCGGCTGATGGCACCCGGCAAATCTTCGGCTTTCTCAACGCGTTCGGCAAACATGCCCAACGCACGCGCCATCGCCGCATGGTCAGCAAATTGCAGGCGGGTGCCCACCACCTTGCCATGGGTTTCCTCTTGGTCCCGAACCTCGATGGCCCACGAGCCGTTGTTGGCCACAACGACCAAGACCGGTGCCTGGTGTCGCACCGCCGTGTCCATCTCCATGGCATTGAACCCAAAAGCGCCATCCCCCGTAGCGACCACAACGGTGCGGTCCGGGCAGGCCAGGCTCGCGGCAACACCAAACGGCGTGCCGACGCCGATACAGCCCAGCGGGCCCGGATCCAGGTAGGTCGAGGCGGGAAGGCCCACGCGGGCAAAGCTCAAAAAATCGCCGCCATCGGCGACCACTACCGCATCCGCT
>JANOVW010000453.1:0-2100 GCA_031417575.1 Rhodoferax sp.
TAGATGAGTTTGACTTTGCCAAAGTAGCTGTGGCGCAAGAGGCGCAGGGCATCGATGTTGTCGCCTTTGATCAACAAGTTACCTGTGCTGTCCCAGTGTTTACTTTGCTCAGGCCGTGGTTCGACGATTTTTTGCACGGGAACAAACGCGCTGTGGTAGGCCTCGCGTTTGCCCACCCAGCGCATTTCATAACCATCTTCCTCCACCTGAATGCCCGCCGGGTTGGTCGGGTCTAGGGCCAATTGCAGGGCAGCAGCGTTGACCCGAATACGCCCTTGGGAGTCCGTCTCCAATGCTTGCGGGAAGTGCTGGCGTAGGATTTCCAGCTTTTGCTGGTTGGACGTGGGGGAGTTCAAAATGGGTTTTGACATATGGTAGTGAAAGCGGTTGTCCGGTGCATTTGCCAATTCGGCAGTAGCTTGGTCTGAAAAAAATAATTCATCGCATGAGCCGGGCGCGCAGGCTCTGCAGGGCTTGCTCGCCGGGAATCCAGTGTGCGCACCCTGCGGCAATGTCTGCCTCGCGGTCGTCGGCCACCTTGTTCCAGGCCGCCTCCAGATCGGCATCTGCATCGAGCCTCGGAAGCGCCGCATCGCGCTCTATCGCGCTGCTTTCCCAATACAGCCCCAATTTTTGCTTGGTTAAATGCTCAGTGAGCAAGCGGCGTAATTGCGGTGCGCTTAGATGCGCCAGGCTTTGCAACAGGTCGTTGTGTGTACTCATGTATGGACCAGCCAGTTTTCAATCATCAGACCCGGTACGCGGGCAAATTCGGCATCGGCGGTGACTAGGGTGCAATTCAGGGCCAGGGCGTGCGCTGCGATCAGCGTGTCGTTGGAGCCGATGGGTGTACCAGTCATTTCAAGCTCGGTACGCAATTTGGCGTAATGGGCTGCTGCACCCGGTTCAAGAGGCATAACGGTCACAGAATCCAGCAGCAGGTCATAGTAAGTCTGCCATTTCGGGTTGGTGCGTCGTCGTAACCCAAAGAGCAGCTCGCATTGAACAATCACGCTGGTGCACACGCCAGCGTTGCCGCCTGCTGCCAGGAGGGTCCTGAATTTTTGTGCTGCCAGCCCCAAAGGGTTGCGCATCATGTCAGACATGATGTTGGTGTCTAACAAATACAAAGGAGCGTCTGCCAACTTCAATCCTCGCCAAAATCAATGTCGTCCAGTGGCAGCAAGCCTGCATCTACATCGGGGAACGCTTCGTCAATCGGGCCCAATTTGGCCATTTCGTCGAGCGCAGCAACCAAGGCGGCCACTGTGCCTTTTTTGGGTTTGTCAGGCAGCAATTCAAGAATGAGTCGATTGCCCTCGCGGTGCATCAGCGCATCGGTGCCGGCCAGTTCAAACTCTTTGGGAATGCGCACGGCCTGATTGGCCCCGTTGCGAAACAGGCGAACGTGTCGGGTTGGAAACTCGCTCAGGTATTCAGGAATTTTTTCGGAAACGTGGGGCATGGTGTTTCTCCCGTTCAAGGCGGCAATTCGGTCACCATGTTAGCATATGCTGAGGCCTATGCTGAAACGGTCACAGGGGTTGCCGCCTTCGGCTGCCCCAGCCGCTTCAACACATCGCGCACCGTCTGCGCCCGGTCTTTGGCTTCTGGCAAAGCCAACTCAATGCGCAGTTTCTCATTGCCGGCCAGTTTGATGTAACGGTTTTTCTGGATCAACTCGATGATGCGCATCGAATCAATCGGCGGGTCTTTTTTGAAGGTGATGGTGGTCAGGGTGGGAGATGCGTCGACCTTCAGCACGCCATAGGGTTTGGCCAGCACGCGCAGGCGGTGCACGTCTAGCAGGGTTTGCGCTTGCGGTGGCAGCTTGCCGAAACGGTCGACAATTTCTTCCAGCAGCGCGTCAATTTGGTCCGTATTTTTGGCAGTCGCCAGCTTTTTGTAGAACGACAAACGCATGTGCACGTCGCCACAATAACTGTCGGGCAACAAGGCGGGCGAATGCAGGTTGATCTCGGTGGTCACGTTCATGGGGGCCATCAAATCGGGTTCAATACCCGCCTTGAGGCAGCGCACCGCTTCACCCAGCATTTCGTTGTACAGCTGAAAGCCAACTTCGAGCATGTTGCCGCTCTG
>JANOVW010000454.1:0-1961 GCA_031417575.1 Rhodoferax sp.
CACGGCCATCACGCCAAAAGCCGAAGCCTCGTCGCGCGGCACTGCAATACAACCCACCGTGCAATCGCGCCCCTTGCTCACGTGATCAGCCAGCATGAGCGCGTAATTCATTTTGTAGATGTGGTCCCCGGCGAGCACCAAAACGTAGTCAACCGAGCGGTAGCTGGCGATGATGTCCTGGTATTGGTAGACAGCATCGTCTGTACCCCGGTACCAGCTTTCGTCGTCAGTGCGCTGCTGCGCTGGCAGCAAATCGACGAATTCGTTCATTTCGCTTTTCAGAAAAGCCCAGCCACGTTGCAGGTGACGCAGCAGGCTGTGCGATTTGTATTGGGTGATCACGCCAATCCGGCGGATGCCGGAATTCAGGCAGTTGGAGAGCGCGAAATCGACAATCCGGAATTTGCCGCCAAAATAAACAGCGGGTTTGGCGCGGCGGTCCGTCAGGTTCATCAGTCGGCTGCCCCGGCCCCCCGCCAGCACCAGCGCTACGGTCCGTTTGGGCAGGTCAAAACTAAGTGCCAATTCATCAGATTTCATGTTGTCTCCTCTCATTCGGAATTTATCCAAGGCCTACACAGATGTTAATGCTTGTGCAAACGGAGTGGGATGCGGTCAACGCTATGGCAAAAAATCCCCAACCGACAACGAGTGGCCCGTTACTTGCTTATAAACTCTGATCAAACTTGAACCCTACTTTTTTCGGATACCACCTTGACTCCAAGCTTACCTATCGCCAAACATGCTCTGGCTGCCCTGATTGAAGAACATCTGTTAAGCACGGTCGGCGTCGGCTCGGCAGAGGCCTCGCAAACCGACCTGATGCAGGCGGTTTCGCAAGTGGCGAGGCAGCAGCTGTCGCGCCGCTGGGTGGAAACCCAAGCGCGGCAAAAAGCCGACAAGGCCCGCCGCGTGGTCTATTTGTCGATGGAATTCCTGATGGGGCGCACCTTGTCAAATGCCCTGGGTGCCCTGAACCTGACCGGCAGCGCCGCGCAGGGCCTGGCGTTACATGCCCAAACCCTGGAAGACATTGCCGACCGCGAACCCGATGCAGCCTTGGGCAACGGCGGGTTGGGCCGTTTGGCCGCTTGTTTTCTGGATTCAATGGCCACGCTGGGGCTGCCGTCGTTTGGCTACGGCATTCGTTACGAATACGGCATGTTTGCACAAGACATTCAGGGTGGATGCCAAATTGAATACCCAGACCCATGGTTGCAAAACGGTACGCCCTGGGAATTCCCGCGTGCCGACATCACCTATCCCGTGCGTTTTGGCGGGTGGGTTGAGCATCTGAATGGCAAGGCGGTTTGGCGGCCAGCGGGCGAGGTAGACGCCAAAGCGTATGACATGGTGATACCGGGCCATGGCACCGAAAAAGTCAGCACCCTTCGCTTGTGGAAGGCCGTAGCACCCGCCCACATTGACCTGGGGGCCTTCAATACTGGTGATTACGCGCGGGCTGCCACGGCCAAAAACGAATACGAAAATATTTCATGGGTGCTGTACCCCAACGACAGTACCCCTGCCGGGCGTGAGCTGCGGCTGAAGCAGGAGTATTTTTTCGTAGCCGCGTCCATGCAAGACCTGGTTCACCGCCACCTGAACGAGCACCCAAGCCTGGCCAATCTGGCTGCAAAAGTGGCGATTCACCTCAACGATACCCACCCGGCCATTGGTGTTGCCGAGTTGATGCGCTTGTTGTGTGATGAACACGGCATGGATTGGGACAGCGCCTGGGCGATTTGCGGCAAAACCTTCTCTTACACCAACCACACCTTGATGCCCGAGGCGCTGGAGACCTGGCCAGTTGGACTGATTCACCATGTTTTGCCACGCCACCTGGAGATCATCTTTCGAATCAACAAGGAGTTTCTGGAACTGGCTGCGCAACATCGCCCGGGCGACAACGGGTTTTTGGCTCGTTTGTCGTTGATCGATGAACATGGGGAGCGGCGCGT
>JANOVW010000455.1:0-2117 GCA_031417575.1 Rhodoferax sp.
CTTCGAACCAGCCGGCAAAATCCATCGGGCCGGGAATCGCCGGAATACGGATGTCCCCCAGATAACCGGTGCAATAACGCGCCGGAATGTTCATGCAGCGGCACAAGGCAATGGCCAGGTGGGCGTAATCGCGACACACGCCTTGACCTTCGTTGAAGGCCTCCCACGCGGTGCGGGTGCGCCGGGCGTGGTGGTAGCCAAACTGGATGCGCTGATGAACAAAATCGCAAATGGCCTGCACCCGCCCCCAACCCGTTGGGCCAGCGCCAAACAGCTGCCAGGCGATTTCAGACAGCTGATCAGTCTCGCAATAACGGCTACCCAGCAGGTAAACCAACGTTGACTCAGGCAAATCTTGCACAGCAGTCTGGGTGACCCAGGGGGCCACGGTGTCGGCCATGCCCGAGTCAACCAATAGCGCATCCGTGCTCAGCACAAAACGCCCCGCCGGTGCCACGATGCGGCTGCACCAGTTGCCAAAAAGATCGTGGTAAGCCATAACCGGAACGGGTGGGCTGGTTGCCAGCACATCCGGACGCAACAGGTGCGCCGCACGCGAGTGATGGATGCTCAACGCCAGAATCATTGGCGTCGGTGCCGGGCAGTCATAGACCATCTCGAAACCCACCCGGATGTGCAGGGCGCGCGGCGCGTCATTCATGTTCATAGTGGTGGTGCCTTGGGAAGGATGGGGCCGAACCACCTCAGTTTTCGACGTTCAACCGGACTCGCTGACATGGTAGGCCACGACCAGACACCCCATCTGTTCGGTAGCGCACACAAGCTATTTATTACTCAGTTCGGCTGAATGCAGGGTGTCAACGATCAGACCCTTGCAGCTGCCACATTCGCCTCACGGGCGCAGGCCTGCAGGGCTATGCGGGCAATGCTGGCCGCGTCCACACCAAAAAATTGGCGCAGCGCGGCACGGGTGTCGCTGCGTCCAAATCCATCGGTACCCAGGGTGACATACGCACGCCCTGCTGGCATGAAGGCGCGCACACTGTCGGGCACTGCGCGCACGTAGTCGGTGGCGGCGATGATCGGTCCGCCACTGTTGGCCAGTTGCTGCTGGATGAACGGCAACGCCGGTTTGCCTGCATCCTGGGCTGAATCGTGGTTCTCCGTGCTGGCGTGCTGCAAGCCCTCTCGGGCCAGCTCGCTCCAGCTGGTCACACTGAACACGTCGACATTCAGGCCTTGCGCCGCCAGAAGCGCTGCGGCCTTGATCACTTCGGTGAGGATGGCCCCAGAGCCCATCAGGGTGACCTGCCCGGAAGGCTTAAGAGAATCGGGCTGATTGTTCACAAAGGAATTGCACAAATAGCTACCATATTTATAGCAGCCGCGAATGATGTTGTCAGCCACACCCGAGGGCAAACTCGGCTGGGCGTAACTCTCGTTCATCACGGTGATGTAATAAAACACGTCGCGCTGTTGCGTCAGCATTTCTTGCATGCCGTGGTCGATGATGACCGCCAACTCACCGGCGAACGCCGGGTCGTAGGCTTTGCAATTGGGTATGGTCGCCGCAATGAGGTGGCTCGTGCCGTCTTGATGCTGCAAACCCTCACCGCCCAAGGTAGTTCGACCGGACGTCGCACCGATCAGGAACCCGCGGGCCCGCTGGTCTGCTGCCGCCCAAATTTGATCACCCACGCGCTGAAAGCCGAACATCGAGTAGTAGATGTAGAACGGCAACATGGGTAAACCGTGCACGCTGTAGCTGGTGGCGGCGGCAGTCCAACTGGCCAAGGCGCCCGCTTCGGAAATGCCTTCCTCCAGAATCTGGCCGTCTTGCGCTTCGCGGTAACTCAACACTGAGCCGATGTCTTCCGGTGCATAGCGCTGGCCCACACTGGAATAAATGCCAACTTGCTTGAACAGGTTGGCCATGCCAAAGGTGCGCGCTTCGTCGGCCACGATGGGCACCAGGCGTTGGCCAAAGGCCACGCCCTTGGCGGGCGGGGAGCTGACGGCTTCGGTGCTGGTTAAAGAGCCTGTTTCAGCCGATTTGAGTAGCGCCCCCAGCAGGCGAACAAAGGCCATGGTGGTGCTCATTTCCTTGCCATCGGCCTGCAAGGCAAATTGGGCGTAACTTGCGAGGGTCGGCACGG
>JANOVW010000456.1:0-2682 GCA_031417575.1 Rhodoferax sp.
TTCAGGGCAAATTCTTCCACCGCCAGGTGCGGGCTGGTGCCATTGCCGGTGTGGCCGTAGGTGAATTTTTCAGGGTTGGCTTTGGCGAAATCAACCAGGTCTTTGACGTTCTTGATGGGTGACGCGGTGGGCACCACAAAACCAAAGGTGTAGCCGGTCAGGCAGATGATCCAGGTGAAATCTTTCAGGGTGTCAAACTGCACTTTTTGCATGTGCGGTATGCGGAACATGCCCTGCGGCAACTGCGTGATGGTGTAGCCATCGGGTTTGGCATTGACCAGTTCAACCGCGCCCAGCGTGCCACCGGCGCCCGGCTTGTTTTCGACCACGATGGTGACCCCGAGGGCCTTGGATGCGCTCTCGGACATGACGCGAATACACGCATCAGTCGAGCCACCCGCTGGCCAGGGGCAAATAAATTTCACCGTGCGGTTGGGGAAGGCCTGGGCCAAAGCCAGTGAAGGCACGGCCATTGCGGCAGCGGCAGCAGCGCTGGTGTTCAACAGCTCGCGGCGAGTCAGGGGCATACATTTCTCCAATTCAACAAATAGGTGGCTGGGGGTTTGACAAATCAACTTGTCATCATATTCGCTGTAGCATCTTGCACCATGCTGAAAACCCCTGCCCATTTTTCTCCGCTGCTGAAAGCCCAAAAACACACGGCTCCGATCAACTTTTTGTTTCGGGGTGACGAACTGTTGGTCAACGCCGGCGATTTGAGCCTGCCATCCGCCGACATCGCGGCATGGCTGGGTTTACCCGATGAGCAGTTCCACCCGGTCGGCCAGATGGCAGACACCTATTGCCAAACCCTGTCACTGCCCAAAGCGATTGAAGCGCCCGAAGGTTATGTTTTCAAAAAACTGCGCCCTTTGTTTGGTGCCATGGACGACGGCCTGCTGGCTGTGGCGGGCCGCGCGTTCCAGATCAGCGACTGGGCCCGAACCCATCGCTTTTGTGGTGCCTGCGGTTCCCCTACCCATCAGATGCCCGGTGAACGCTGCATGAAGTGCGCCGCGTGTGGCCACGCCGCGTACCCGCGCATTTCGCCCGCCATGATGGTGCTCATCCGCCGCGGCAACCAGATTTTGCTGGCCCGCCATGCCGCTTCGCCGGCGCCGTTTTACACGGCGTTGGCCGGTTTTGTGGAGGCGGGAGAGTCAGTGGAAGAAGCGGTGCATCGCGAAGTTTATGAAGAGGTGGGCCTGCGGGTTGGGAAGTTGACCTATTTTTCCAGCCAGCCCTGGCCCTTTCCGCATTCGCTGATGATCGCCTTCACGGCCGAATACGAAAGCGGCGACATCCGCATCGACCCCAGTGAAATTGCCGATGCACGCTGGTACGGCCCGGGCGAAGCTTTGCCGCTGACACCCCATTCCATCTCGATCGCCAGTTCGCTGATTCGGGCCCACTTGCCCGCATGAAACACCCGCGCCTTTGGGCTGCCGTCGCCTTCACCGGCTTGCTGTTGCTGGCCGTTGAGTTGGCAGGCCTGCGCAGCAACTTCAATCTGGCCGCGGTGCGCGAGGCCTTCTTGGCACATCAGGTGTTGGGTGTCTTGTTTTTCATTGCGTTGTTTTCACTGGGCAACCTGATCCACGTGCCGGGCCTGGTTTTTCTGGCGGCTGCTGTGCTCTCATTGGGCAAACTCAGTGGCGGTATGGTGACCTACGTTGCCGCCAGCGTTTCTTGCATGGTCACCTTCGGCGTGTTCCGTTGGATCGGTGGTGATGCGTTGGCGCAGCTTCGCAGCCCTTGGGCACGTAAAACACTGAAATCCCTGCATGCCAGGCCAGTGCAGTCAGTCTTCCTGCTGCGCACCGTGATGCAAACGCTTCCAGCGTTGAACATCACCTTGGCCATGTCGGGCATCCGTACCCGCCACTATGTGATCGGCACCCTGTTGGGGCTGCCGCTGCCCATTGCAGTCTATTGCGTGTTTTTTGATGCGCTTGCGGGTGCTTTCAAACTCGTTTGAACGATCCGGCGCGGGTTCTGTTTTTTGAATCTCGGGCGACACCAGCGGTGCCCTTTGAGCTACCCACAAGAAACTGGTTCCTTACCCTAAACTCTTTGTAAACTCGGGAGGCGTTGCGGCACCTTTGCGGGGCCACATCCATCCACAATTCAACTGGAGACCCTCATGACCGTGAATGTTTCAATCGAGCTGGAATACGAATTTGAAGTGAAAGCCAAGTTTGCTGATGTTTTTGAGCTGCTGGCCAACGTACCGGAATCCGCCACGTTTTACCCCAAGGTCGACAAGCTGGTCGATGTAGGTGCGGGTGTCTACCGTTGGGAGATGGAAAAGATCGGTGTGGCATCGATCAATCTTCAAACCATTTACGCCTCCAAATATGTTGCCAACAAGGCCAAAGGCACCATTGCCTGGACTCCCGTCAAAGACGTTGGCAATGCGCAGGTTTCGGGCAACTGGAAAATCAAGGATAACAAAAAATCGACTGCCCTGACGCTTCAGGTGCAGGGTGACCTGGAGATCCCGCTGCCTGGCCTCATGAAAATGGTGGTCAAGCCCATTGTTGAGGGCGAGTTTGAAAAAATGACCGACAAATACATCGCCAACCTCACCAAAAAGTTTGGTGGCGAAATATAAAAAAAGCCCCCGAATGGGGGCTTTTTCAATTGGAAAGAACCTACCGCAATGACCGCTTCATGCGGACT
>JANOVW010000457.1:0-5331 GCA_031417575.1 Rhodoferax sp.
AATGCCGGTGAGCGCTTTGGTGACGAACAGCAGCATGCCAAACGGTGGGTGGATCAGGCCGATCATCATGTTCAGCACCACCAGCACGCCGAAGTGAACGAGATCCACGCCCAACAGCTTGGCGGCGGGCAGCAGCATCGGCACGAAGACCAGCAGCAGCACGGAGACATCCAGAAAGCAACCGAGCACCAGAAACATCACGTTGACCATCAGCAAAAATTGCGTTTTGGACAAGTGCAGGCCATCCACCCATTGCGCCATGGCCTGCGGAACGCCCTCTGCCGTGAAGGCGTAGTTCAGGATGAACGAGCCCGCGAGGATGAGTGTGATCACTGCGCTGGCGCGGGTTGATTCCATCACCACGCCCCAAAAGCTGCGCCAGGTCAGCGCGCGGAAAAACACCGTAGCGAGGATCAGCGCATGAAGTGCGGCCACGGCAGCCGCTTCGGTTGGCGTGAACGCGCCCGAGTAAATGCCGCCCAGCAGCACGATCGGCATCGACAGCGGCAGCGCTCCACGGAAAACGATGGCGGGCCATTCCCGCAGGGGCACGGGTGCTTCGCGCGGCATGTTGCGTTTTACGGCGATGAAGTGCACCACGATCATCATCAAAATCGCCATCATGAAGCCGGGCACCACGCCGCCCAAGAACAGCGCACCGACAGACGCTCCCGACACCAGCGCGTAAATCACCATCGGGATGCTGGGTGGGATGATCGGCCCCAGCGTGGCGCTGGCCACCACGACGGCTGCCGCAAAGCCACGTGTGTACTCGGGTTTTTTGAGCATCTGCTTGATGGTGACCAGCCCCGGCCCGGCCGCATCAGCGATCGCGCTGCCGCTCATGCCCGAGAAAATCACGCTGACCAGAATGTCCACCTGCGCCAACCCGCCGCGCATGCGCCCAACCAGGATGCGGCAAAAATCAAAAATGCGCTCGCTCACCGTGCCCGCGTTCATGATGTTGGCAGCGAACACAAACAGCGGTACCGCCAGCAGCACGTAGCTGTTGTACAAGCCGTTGCCCACTTGTTCGGCCACCAGTCCGATGTCTTGCCGTTTCACCACCAGGTAAGCGATGCCCGATGCCAGCATAGAGAAACCGATGGGCATGCGCAGCAGCATGCCCGCCACCATCACCCCAACCAGCGCCCACAGCGCCATGGAGACGGAATTCATTGCAGGTTCAGCTCCGCTTCGAGCGCCTCGCCGCGCCAGGCCGCCCGAATGTTGAGTACCGCGCGAACGCCCAAGGCCACGAACAAAAAGACAAAGGGCAAAAACACCCATTTGAACGGGATGCCCAGCACCGGCGTGCCCTCGCGCGCCATGAAGTTCACGTAATCCCAGGTGGCCGGCACGGCCCACACCGCCAGGCCGCCCAGCAACAGGTTGCCCACAATCTTCATCACCCGCCGGGTGGGTTTGCCCACACTGTTCCAGATCAAATCAAAGGCCACGTGTTCTTTTTCAGGCACGATGAATGCGGCTGACCACAAGATCACCCACACGTACAGAATGACCACGAGTTCGTCCGTCCAGGCCAGCGGCTTGTTGAAGCCGAAGCGCGCGATGATCTGCAAAATGAAGACGACAAACATCGTCAGGAACAAAATGCCGCCCAGGGTGTTGGCGGCGGTTTTGAGGCGGGAGATCATGGACGGGAAATGCCGAAGGCTGAGGGCAATAAAGAATTGGGGTCAGACCCCAATTAATTGGATCTAGCGTGTTGCGTTGATGCGGTCCAGCAAGCCGGCTGGCCACGCCTTGGCGTAGTCTGATTTGTTGTACGCGCCCTGCACGGCGGTGCGAAACGCGTTCACGTCGGGGGTGGTGACCGTCAGCCCCTGTGATTTGAAGAAATCGACCATTTGTTTTTCATCGGCGATGCGGTTGACGTTGTTGTACTGCGCGGCGGCCTGGGCTGCCGCCTTGAGCTTGGCCTTTTGATCGGCGTTGAGCGCGTTCCAGGCTTTGTTGGAGACACTGATGAAGATGCCGTCTACCAGGTGGCTGGTCAGGGTGAGTTGTTTGGTCACCTCGTAAAACTTGGCGCTGCGTACCGTGGGCAAGGGGTTGTCTTGCCCGTCGATGGTGCCGGTTTTCAGGCCCAGATAGACCTCGCCAAAGGCCAGCGGCGTGGGGGTGGCACCCAGCGCTTCACCCAAAAACAGCCATTCTTTAGAGCCCGGCATGCGCAGTTTGACGCCTTTCAAATCGGCCGGTGTTTGAACGTTCTTCAGCTCACGCAGGTTCACCTGGCGGGTGCCCAGGTAGATGGGCGAGAGCACGGTGATATCCATCTTGTCGCTGACCATCTTGTAAAGCTCATTACCGATGGGGCCATTGAAGACTTTCATCAAATGGTCCGGGTCGCGAATGATGTAGCCAGCCGTGAAGATGGAGAACTCGGGCACCAGCTTGGCGATGTCAAACGCCGAAATCGACGACATCTCGAGGTTGCCCCGCGCCATCGCCGTGGGTTCGGTGCCCTGTTTGAACAACGACGCGTTGAGGTTGATTTGGGTGTCAAACTGGCCGGGCGCGGTTTTGTCGAGCTCGTCCTTCATCACCGTCCACATCTTGGCGTGCCAGTCGTCGGGCACGGCGGGCGTAGAAATACGCAACAGGTGTTTGGTTTGGGCCGCGGCGGGCAGCGCAGCGAGGCTGAGCAACGAGGCCACGGCGGTGGCAGCCAGCAGGCCACGACGGGCCAAATGTGCAAAATGTTTCAAGGTTTGTCTCCAGGGTGAATAATCGGCGCAAGTCCTCCATGTTAGCGATTGATTTCATGCCCATTCCTGCGGTTATTCCCTTTTCACACCATGCGCCTGTTGCAAGGCTGCTTCCATCATGAGCGCACTCCCGTTTTTTCCGCCGATGACAAACGGCTTGCGCCTGGGCCTGGGCGGCGCACCCCTGGGCAATCTGTTTCACGCCATCAGCGAGGCGCAAGCGCAAGGGGTGCTGCAAGCGGCTTTGGCAGACGGTTGCCAAACCTTTGACACCGCCCCGCATTACGGCCATGGCCTGTCTGAACACCGGTTTGGCCAGGCGCTTCGCTACCATGCGGACACCCACGAGGGCGCCCAATGGGCCCTTTCCAGCAAAGTGGGGCGACTGCTCCGCCCGGCGCAAGATGCCCCGCGCGATCAGCTGAACTTCTGCAATATCTTGCCCTTCAACCAGCACTGGGATTATTCGGCTGCAGGCGTGCGCCAAAGCGTGCTGGAGAGCCTGCAACGCTTGGGCCTGGCCCGGCTGGAAACCGTTTTTGTGCACGATTGCTGCCCGGTGTGCCACGGGGCCAATTACCCGCAGGTGCTGCGCCAAGTGGTCACCGAAGCCCTGCCCGAATTGCAACGCCTCAAAGCCCAAGGCCTGGTGGGCCAGATTGGCATTGGCGTGAACGAGGTGCAGGTGTGCCTGGACGTGTTGCATGCGGCAGACCTGGACTGCATCCTGCTGGCGGGCCGCTACACGCTGATAGACCACAGCGCCCTGGCGCAATTGCTGCCACTGTGCGAGGCGCGCGGGGTGCGCATTGCCATTGGCGGCGCGTTCAATTCGGGCATTTTGGCAACGGGCGTGAAACACCTGGGGGCAGGTGCCTTGTTCAATTACGCGCAGGCACCTGCCGAATGGGTGCGCAAGGTGGCCGCAGTGGAGGCCGTTTGTGATGCCTTTCAGGTGCCCCTGCGCGCGGCGGCCCTGCAGTTCCCGCTGGCTCACCCGTGCGTGGATTTGGTGTTGGCAGGCGCGCAAACCTTGGCGCATTGGCAAGACGCGGTGGCCATGATGGGGTTTGCCATTCCGCCCGAATTCTGGGTGGCGCTGCGCGTGCAGGGTCTGCTTCCAGAGCAGGCTCCGACACCGTGAAAGCGGGCGCGGGCTTGGCCGTGGGGGCCCCTTTTGGCCGCTTGAACCATGGCCATTGATTCACACTTTCACATCTGGCAGCTGGCGCGCAACGACTACGGCTGGCTGAACCCGGCAGTCAACCCGGCGCTGGCGCCGATTTGCCGCAACGTGGCGACAACGGATTGGCAACGCCAAGCCGCACCCATGGGCATCGACGCTGGCATCTTGGTGCAGGCCGCACCCACTGAAGCAGAAACTGTGTTTTTGTTGCAACAAGCCGAACGACACCCCGGCATTCTGGGCGTAGTGGGCTGGGTAGACTGGCTGGCACCCGACGCGCCCGAACGTATCCACAAGCTGGCGAAAAACCCAAGGCTTAAAGGCCTTCGCCCCATGTTGCAAGACATCCCCGACCCGGCCTGGATGCTGCAACCCGCCCTGCAACCCGCACTGGAAGCCATGGCCGACTGCGGTTTGGTTTTCGATGCACTGGTGAAACCGCAGCACCTGCCCCACCTGCTTGCGCTGGCGCAGCGCCACCCGGCGCTGAAAATTGTGATCGACCATGGCGGCAAACCCGACATCGCCGCGCAGCAATGGCAGCCCTGGGCCGACGGCATGGCGGGCCTGGCGCAAGGCAGCCTCGCCTGGTGCAAGGTGTCGGGCCTGCTGACCGAAGCCGGGCCGCAGCCCGCAACCACCGTTGCGCGCCCCTGGATGCAACACCTGGCCAACACCTTTGGCCCCAACCGCCTGTTGTGGGGCAGTGATTGGCCCGTGCTGGAGCTCAGCGGCGCAAGTTATGGCGACTGGTGGCAAGATTGCCAAGACTGGGTGAGCGGTTGGCACAGCGCAGAGCAACTGGCCTTTTGGGGCGGTAACGCGCGCAAGGTTTATTCGCTCCAGGCAGGGGCAGGCTGATTTCGATGCCAACAAGACACATTTTTGTAAATTTATTTAATTTTTATTATTTGTTGCTTAAAAAAAGCTATATTTTTCACGTATTAATTGCACTAAATGTTATTAAATTTATAACATATTTGATCTTTTATTATTTATTAATTTGTTTAGAATTATTAATTTTTGAAACTTCTGAACCATGATTACACCCCCACCCGACGCCCTGCCCAACCCACCACCCCAAGACTGCCTGGCCGCCACAGCACTGGTCGATAGCGGCCACCCGGCCATTCAGGCGTTTGCAAACCAGGTTACCCAGGCCGCAACCCTTGCAAACCCCACAAGCCCCAGCCAGCGCGCACATGCCGTGGCGCTGTATTACGCGGTACGCGATGGTTTTCGTTACGACCCCTACCGCACCGACCTGCGCCCCGATGGCATCAAGGCCAGCAAAGTGATAACCAACGGCTACGGCTGGTGTGTGCCCAAAGCTGCCTTGCTGGCGGCGGCTTGCCGCGCGGCGGGCATTCCGGCGCGGCTGGGTTATGCGGATGTGCGCAACCACCTCTC
>JANOVW010000458.1:0-3591 GCA_031417575.1 Rhodoferax sp.
CGCCATTTGCTCCAAGCTGGGCCGCATTCCCACCAAAGCCGAATACATGGCCGACATGGGCGTCATCAACCAAGATGGCAGCAAAATCTACCAGTACCTGAATTTCGACAAGGTTCAGGAATACACGGATTTGGCGGAGTCCGTGGCGGCTTGATGTTGTGGCTGCTCAACTGAAAACGGCCTTCGGGCCGTTTTTTTTGGTCATCCTGGCCAGCGGGTCCACCCGTACGAAATCGCCTAAAGGTGCGCTGGTGGCTTACCGGACGTGGACTGCTTCGTCGCAGGGTGGCCGCACCATCACAGGCTACACTCTAAACTGTCACGAAATTGTCATATTTGTAGTTCGACAGAAATTCAGGAGAAAGCGATGCTGTTTGGAAAACTCATGCCCCGCGAGGGCAATTTTTTCGAGATGTTCAACCAGCATGCAGACCGGATTGTGGAGGCGGCGAGGGCGTTTTCACAGCTGGTGGAAAACTACGCTGATCCGCATCTGCGTGAGCAGTACAACCGCGATGTTGACAATGCCGAACGCGCAGCTGACCGTATCACGCACGACGTGAACAAAATGCTGCACACCACCTTCATCACCCCGATTGACCGCGAGCAGATTCATTCGCTTATCAACACCATGGATGATGTGGCCGATCTGATTCAGGATTCCGCCGAAACCATGGCGCTGTACGACGTGCGCCATATGACGGATGAAATCAAGCGACTGACCGATTTGAGTGTGAAGTGTTGTGATCGGCTCAAGGATGCGGTGTACATGTTGGCCAAAATATCAGACCCGAAAGTGGCCGAGGCAGCACTCAAAACCTGCGAAGAAATCGACCGTCTGGAAAGTGATGCTGACCGCGTCATGCGTTCGGCGATGAGCAAGCTGTTTCGCGAAGAACCCGACACGCGGGAGGTGATCAAGCTCAAGGCGATTTACGAATTGCTGGAAACCATTACCGACAAATGTGAAGACGTGGCGAATTTGACCGAGGGCGTGGTCCTCGAAAATTCCTGATCTGTGGAGCCTGAATCGTGGATGCAGCGCAGACCAGCTTGTGGGTGATTTTCATGTTGGTGCTGCTGGCACTGGCGTTCGATTTCATGAATGGGTTTCATGACGCGGCCAATTCAATTGCCACCGTGGTTTCCACGGGTGTTCTCAAACCTGGCCAGGCCGTGATATTTGCGGCCTTCTTCAACTTTGTCGCCTTCTTCGTTTTCCACTTGAGTGTGGCGGCGACCATCGGCAAAGGCGTGGTGATGCCGAACATTGTCGACACCCATGTGGTGTTCGGTGCGCTGATCGGAGCCATTAGCTGGAACATCATCACCTGGTACTACGGCATTCCCAGCAGCTCCTCCCATGCCCTGATTGGCGGCATCGTGGGCGCAGTGATTGCCAAAGCGGGGTCGGGCGCGCTGATCTCGACGGGTATCTTCAAGATCGTCGCTTTCATCATCGTTTCACCCCTGATGGGGTTCATTCTGGGTTCCCTCATGATGGTGTTGGTGGCCTGGGTTTTGCGGCGAAAAACACCGTCGCAGACGGATCGATGGTTTCGCCGGCTGCAACTGGTTTCTGCCGCCGCTTACAGCCTGGGGCATGGCGGCAACGATGCACAGAAAACGGCGGGCATCATCTGGCTGCTGCTGATCGCTGCAACCACCTCTCAGGTGCAGGGGTTGCCAGTCTGGATGCAGGCTACCAAAGATTATTTGCCAACCTGGGTGGTCATCGCCTGCTACATCACGATAGGTTGCGGCACCATGTTTGGTGGTTGGCGCATCGTGAAGACCATGGGGCAAAAAATCACCAAGTTGAAGCCAGTAGGCGGTTTTTGCGCAGAAACCGGCGGCGCCATCACACTGTTTTTGGCGACTTCGTTGGGGATTCCGGTTTCAACTACCCACACCATTACGGGCGCGATTGTGGGCGTAGGCAGCACCCGGCGCGCCAGCGCCGTGCGCTGGGGTGTGGCAGGCAATATTGTTTGGGCCTGGATATTCACCATCCCCGCCAGCGCCTTTGTGGCGGCCATATCCTACTGGGTTAGCTTGCAGGTCTTCTAGCGGGCTCGGCGCTTAGTGCGCACTGGCTTTCAGGATTGAAAGTAGCCTTGAATCGCAAAGGCAATGCTGGCAATCAGGCTGGTGCTGCCGATCATCAACGCTGCGACCAACGCGCCGATGGTTAACCAATTGCTGGTACCTGCGCTGGAAGGTGAGGGTACCAGCCGGTTAAATTTCGAATTCCATTCTTCCGGGCCCATCAGCCCATAGACGATAGCGTTCAGCGCACAAGCCGCAATCGTGAAGCCCACCAGGGGAACCAATACCCAGCTCATCCGGTCATCAATGCCATAACGTTGTATTCGCTCAATTCCATACAAACCCAGTGCCGTCGGAATGGGCAGCAGCCAACCCAAGATATCACTCCAGCCGCGTAGGTAAAAACGATGTAGCCCCAGTGGGCCTCCCAACAGGCAGAGCCATACGGCCAGAGTTTTGTTTTTCAATGGGGTCCAGTTGGTGTCGTGGGGTGTCATTTGTTTGGGGCGGAACTACCCGACAAGGCGGCCGGTTGGCTGTCACCCACCCCCAACGCTTTTTCCATCAAGACCACATCAAGCCACTGACCAAACTTCCAGCCGCATGATTTGAGAACACCGACCGGTGTAAAACCGACCGCGCGATGCACACCCAACGACCCCAGGTTGTTGGAGTCGCCAATCACTGCAATCAGCTTGCGGATGCCTGCTTTTTCGGCTTGTGCGCATAGTTCGGACAACAATGCCCGGCCCAGCCCCTGCGCTTTCACGTCATGGGCGATGTAAACAGAATCTTCCGCAGAAAAACGATAAGCAGGTCGTGGCTTGAACCAGGTGCAGTAGGCATAGCCCACAACGCGGTCGCCGCTGACGGCCACCAGGTAAGGCAAACCTTTGCCCAGCACGTCGAGCCTGCGTTGGGTCATTTCCGGCAAATCGGGTGGCTCGGTTTCGAAAGTGCCTGTGCCATGCAGCACGTGGTGCCCGTAAATGGCCGTTATTGCAGGCAAATCGCCAGGCTGACTGGGGCGGATGATGGTCATGGATAGTGCTGGGTGAGGAAGCGGGCTATAATGGAAGGCTACCCAAAGCGTCGCTGGCCGGGTGGCCATGTCGCGTGTCTCAAACTTTGGGTCAGACGTTGAATTCTAGGTGACCTTGCGCGTATCTACGCGAGTGGGCTAAATGCCTGCAGGCGGTGCAGCAACCCTGGATTTGGCCCATTTTTGACTGGAATACATCATGGTCGTTATTCGACTCGCCCGCGGTGGTGCCAAGGCACGCCCGTTCTTCAACATTGTGGTCGCTGACAAGCGTACGCGCCGAGACGGTCGTTTTATCGAGCGTATAGGTTTTTATAACCCAATCGCCACCGAAAAAGAAGAAAGCATTCGTATCGCGCAAGACCGCTTGACGCATTGGAAAAGCGTCGGTGCGCAGGCTTCGCCTACGGTTGAGCGCCTGATCGCTCAGGCCGCCAAAAAAGCAGCCGTCTAAAAAATCCCATGTTGTCCGGCCTCGAAGCCGCTGAATTGCCAGCGGA
>JANOVW010000459.1:0-3690 GCA_031417575.1 Rhodoferax sp.
CGCTGGTTATCGTGAAGCTGATGGGCCGTGGCGAATACGTACTCGAAACCCCCGGCAGTTCGCCCATCGGGCATTTTGGCCTGGCTGTGCGGGATTACACCCATTCCACCGCACCCAACCGGCGTTATCCGGACCTGATCACCTCGCGCCTGGTCAAGGCCGCATTGGCCAGCCAGCCGACACCCTATGGCGCTGCCGAACTGGCTGCATTGGCCGAACACTGCACCCGCCAGGAAGACGCAGCGCAAAAGGTGGAGCGCCAAATGCGCAAATCTGAAGCTGCCCTGGTGCTTGAAGCCCGTGTGGGCCAGTATTTTGACGGCGTGGTGACCGGGGCTTCACCACAAGGCGTGTGGGTGCGCATCTTTTCACCACCCGCCGAAGGCAAGGTGGTCACCACCACGGCTGGGCTGGGAGTGGGCGACAAGGTGCGCGTGAAGCTGATTTCAACCAACGTGGAGCGGGGCTTCATTGATTTCGTGATGGGGCGCTGAGCACCGGCCCCGCCAACGGGTATGTGACTATTTTTCGATGGCGATCAATTCGACCTCAAAGGTCAGGGTGGCGTTGGGCGGCACGGCGTTGCCTGCACCCCGGTCACCGTAGGCGGTGGCGGGCGGGCAGGTGAGTGTGGCTTTGCCACCCACCTTGATTTTTTGCAGGCCTTGCGTCCAGCACGGCACCACACGGCCCAGCGGGAAAGTGGCCGGTGCGCCGCGCTTGTAAGAGCTGTCAAATTCTTTGCCATCCGCCAGGGTGCCCCGGTAGTGGACCTTCACGGTATCTGCGGCGGTGGGGCTGGCCCCGCTGCCGACGGTGGTGTGCTGCACCTTCACCCCCGAGGGCAAGGTTTCTGTGGTGGCTGGTTGGGCACCTGTTTGCCCTGCGAACAAGGTCAGCAAGACGGCCAGGCTGGTGGTGGCAAGACGTGCGTTGGACAAGGCGTAACGGATTTCAGCGCGGGGTTGGTAGGTGTTCATGGTGGCAGTTTAATGGCAAGCTTGGGGAAGTGGACTTTTGCATTGCTGCAACAAACCAGGGCGATGCCAACCAGGCAGCCAGCCAGGCCTGCACTGCTGGCAGGGGCTGTGCGGCGAACCAGGCCGTTTCTACGCCGGCAAACTGGCGCACAAACGCAAGCAACGCCACATCGGCGAGGGTGCGGCGTGCCCCCAGCAGCCACGGGGTTTTGCCCAGTTGAACCTCCATCGGCAAGATCAGGGCTTCCAGGGCGTGGTGGCGGTGCACGTGGGGGGTTTGTTCTGGGTGGCGGCTGGCGTATTTGTAACAATCGAGCAGGGGCTTGAAGGTGTCGTCGCACAGCGTTACCCAGTGGCTGGTGTCGGGGTGCAGCCAGCCTTCGGGGTCATGCTGGCGCAGCGCCCAGTGCATGATCTCCAGGCTTTGGTCGATGACTTGGCCGTTGGGCAACACCAGTACCGGTACCGTGGCCTTGGGTGATGCGGCCAACAACCCCGGCGGTTTTTGCCGCAAGGCCACTTCTTCCAGAACGAACGGCACGCCCGCGCAATGCAGCGCCATGCGCGCCCGGATCGCGTAGGGGCAGCGGCGGAAGGAATACAGCAGGGGTACAGAGCGAGGGTTCACGGTAACTGCGTCGAGCTTTGTCAACAGATGCTCTGCTGTCTTGACCTATTCAAACGACAACACCAACCGCCGTCCCAGCACCTTGGCTGCCCGGTCGAGTTGTTTCAAACTGGGCCAATGGCGCGGGTTTTCGAGGCGCTGGGCGGCGGCCCAGGAGGTGTCGAGTGCGCGGGCCAGCTCTGACAGCGGCCGACCGGCCCGTGCCAGCCTGAGCAGTGCGGCTGATTGCGCTTGTGCGTCAGGCGCTACCAGACGGATGGTGATGCCCTTGGTCTTGGTTTTGGTTGGTTTTGCTGGGGCGAGATTTTCCGGGGTTACCGTGGGTAGCGGAATGGGCTGCCCGTCTTCGATGCGCCCGCGCAGGCACATGCTCAGCACTTCTTGTGCATGCAACAGGGCTTCATCCAGCGTGTCGCCTTCGGTGATGGCTTCGGGGATGTCGCGAAACAACACCGTAAAGCCGCCATCGGGTTGTGGTTCAAAACTGGCAGGGTAAAGAAGATTCATTTCAGTTTGACTCCGGTTTGCCGCTGAATACCGGCCAGGGTACCTGGCTTCAGATCGTGCGTGCCATGCAGCGGCACCGTGGTGCGTTTGCCATCTTTTCCAAACTGATGATGACTGCCTTCTGTGCGGATCAGAACCCAGCCCGCCGCCTTCAATTTGACGATGACTTGCTGCCATTCATGGGAAGTTTATATCTAAAAAGATAGTTTTGCAGTTCATTTGCCAGATGCCTTTACAAAGAAAAACTCTAAAAATCAACATTTCGACCGTGTTCTTGATGGACTAACCCGTTCGACATCAATATACTGTAATTTTAAACAGTATATTTTTGAAATTACCACCCACCATGGCGATCAAGCCGACGGTTGCACTCAGCCAGACCATTAACCACCTCTGGCAAGCCAGTGAACTGGCGGCTAGCCAGGGCCAGATCATGCCCACGGGCGATGCCCAGCTCAACGCCGAACTGCCCGGTGGTGGCTGGCCCGTGGGGGCGCTGGTGGAGGTACTGCAGGCGCACAGCGGCCACAACGATTGGCGGCTGCTGTTGCCCGCGCTGGTGCAAACCCAGGGCGTACTGGTACTGGTGGCCCCGCCCCACATGCCGTTTGCACCGGGGCTGGCCGGCCAGGGGCTGGCACCCGAGCGCCTGTTGTGCATCAACCCACCGGCGCCCTTTGCCCCGGCGGCGCGGCTGTGGGCGGCCGAACAGGCGCTGCGCTGCAAAGACGTGGCCGCCGTGCTGGCCTGGCTGCCGCAAGCGCGGGCCGATGCCCTGCGCCGCCTGCAAATCGCTGCGGCAGAGCACCGCAAACTGCTGTTTGTGATGCGCCCAGCCCAGGCGCAACACGAGTCTTCACCCGCCGTGTTGCGGCTCATCACCACCAACCCCGGTGCGGCAGATGCGGCCCTGGCCGCTGATACGCTGCAGGTGCACATCCTGAAGCGCCGGGGCCCACCGCTGGAGCGAACGCTGACTTTACTGGCGCGCCCGGCACGTTTGGCGGCGCTGCTGGCCCTAACAACCCAGGCAAACACCCTGGCCCGGCCCAACCAGACCCCGGCACCGGGCGGGCTGGATAGGATGCCGCCCCCAGCGCAGGCTGAATTGCTGGATTTTCGGTTGCCACCGGTTTTACAGGAGCCGCGCCGTGCACTGGATCGCGCTATTGCCTGACAGTCGGCCTGACAGTCGGCCTGACCGGCCTGACAACTGGCCCGATAACCGGCCCGACAACCAGCCAGCGCCAGGGCACGGCACCGAGGCGGCTGCGGCCTTGCCCGCTGATCCGCTCGTCGCGCTGGGCTGGCAGGCCCTGCAATTCACCCCCAAAGTCGCTCGGGTGCGCCTCTTGCCGCCGTCCACACCTGCCGCTGCATCTGCACCCACAGCCACAGCGACTTCCCCAGCCACTTCCCTATCCATTCCTGCCCCCGAAGCCCTGCTGATGGAAGTTTCTGCCAGCGAACGCCTGTTTGGGGGCCGCCAGGCGCTCTTGGCGCAACTGTTTAAAGAAAAAGGGCCGTTTGTTCACATTAAACATGCACGAGCAGCTACTTCTTTAATAGCATTGG
>JANOVW010000460.1:0-6014 GCA_031417575.1 Rhodoferax sp.
TCAGCAACAACCGCATGCGCGGCGAAACTGACAACGCCCTGGCTGCACTCAAACTCTTCGCCAAAGACGAAAAAACCCGCGCAGAAGGCATTAAAACCCTGCAAAACGAAAGCGACGAATCCCGCTTGCCCATGATTGAGAACGCCTACGCGGCTGAACAAAATGCGCAGCTGAAAAGCCAGTTGGGCTTGATTCGGGCGGCGGTGTTGTTGAACAGCGCAGACAAATCCAAGCGCCTGATCGCCGCCACCTTGCTGGCCCAAAGTGGCCAGGCCAGTACCAAAACGGTGTTGCTGGAAAGGCTGAAGGTCGAAACGGAACCCGACGTCAAGGCGGCCCTGAATGCAACCCTGAAAACCGTGGAAGGCGCACTCGCCTGGGGTGACAAGTTGGGGGCCATCTTCAGCGGCATCAGCCTGGGCTCCATTCTTCTGCTGGTGGCATTGGGCTTGGCCATCACCTATGGCCTGATGGGTGTCATCAACATGGCGCATGGCGAACTGATGATGATTGGCGCTTACGCCACGTATGTGGTGCAAGGCCTTTTCCAGAAATACCTGCCAGGCTATTTTGATTGGTACCTGGTGGCGTCCATCCCGGTGGCCTTCATGGCCTCTGCCCTGATGGGGGCTGCGTTGGAGCGGTCCGTTATCCGCTTTCTGTATGGCCGCCCGCTCGAAACCCTCTTGGCCACCTGGGGCATCAGCCTGATGTTGATGCAACTGGTGCGCAGCATTTTTGGCGCGCAAAACGTGGGTGTGGAGAACCCGTCCTGGATGAGTGGTGGCGTTCAGGTATTGGGCAATTTGTCGCTGCCCTACAACCGCATCATCATCATTGGTTTCGCACTGGCTGTGCTGGGCGGCGTGGCTTGGTTGATCAGCCGCACCCGGCTGGGGCTGTTTGTGCGTGGTGTCACGCAAAACCGCCCGATTGCCGCCTGTATGGGTGTGAACACTGCCCGCGTCGATACCTATGTGTTTGCACTGGGTAGCGGTATTGCCGGGTTGGCGGGTTGCGCCCTGAGCCAGGTGGGCAATGTGGGCCCCGACTTGGGGCAAGGCTACATCGTCGATTCCTTCATGGTGGTGGTGTTGGGCGGTGTGGGGCAATTGGCCGGCACCGTTTACGCCGCATTGGGCTTGGGTGTGCTGAACAAGTTTCTGGAGGGCTGGACCGGTGCCGTGCTGGCCAAAATTGCGGTGTTGGTGTTCATCATTATCTTCATCCAGAAACGTCCCCAAGGCATTTTTGCGATGAAGGGAAGGGAGACATGAACACCCCGGCAGTTCAGTTGCCAGGCAAGTCGCCCCTGCTCACGCGTACGGGTTGGAGTGCCTTCATCATTGCGCTGATTGTGGTGTGTGCGGTTGCGCCGCTGCTCAATCTGGTTATACCCCAAGGCAGCCTGTTTCACATGAGCGACTACGCGGTGGCGTTGGTTGGCAAGATCATGTGTTTTGCCATCAGTGCTTTGGCCATGGACCTGATTTGGGGCTACACCGGCATCCTGTCGCTGGGCCACGGCCTGTTTTTTGCGCTGGGCGGTTACGTCATGGGCATGTACCTGATGCGCCAGATTGGGCGCGACGGCAATTACAAAAGTGACCTGCCCGATTTCATGGTGTTCCTGGATTGGAAAACCCTGCCGTGGCACTGGACCTTGTCAGACAGTTTTGTCGCCACGCTG
The DNA here is from genome assembly GCA_031417575.1 of Rhodoferax sp. GTDB lineage: Bacteria > Pseudomonadota > Gammaproteobacteria > Burkholderiales > Burkholderiaceae_C > JANYCG01. The sequence continues at coordinate 1,691 of JANOVW010000460.1, forward strand.
GTGCTGGTCGTTCTGGTGCCGGGATTGGTGGCATTGGTGTTCGGCTATTTCGCCTTTCGGTCCCGCATCAAAGGTGTTTATTTCTCCATCATCACGCAGGCCATGACGTTCGCTGCCATGCTGCTCTTCTTTCGCAACGAGACCGGCTTTGGCGGCAACAACGGCTTTACCGATTTCAAGCGCATTCTGGATATTCCGGTGGCCACTCCTTCCATGCGCATGACGCTCTTTGTGCTGACGGGCCTGACATTGCTGGCTTGCTTTTTGTTTGCCAAATGGCTGGTGGGCAGCAAATATGGGCGCGTGTTGCAGGCCATCCGCGACGCTGAAACCCGGGTCATGTTTTCGGGCTATTCGCCGCTGGGTTACAAGCTCTCGATCTGGGTGATTTCTGCGGTGATGTGCGGCATCGCCGGTGCTTTGTATGTTCCGCAGGTCGGCATCATCAACCCCGGTGAAATGAGCCCGGCCAACTCCATTGAAATCGCCATTTGGGCTGCGGTTGGGGGCCGTGCCAGCCTGATCGGGCCGATCATTGGCGCTTTCATTGTCAACGGTGCCAAAAGCTGGTTGACAGTGGCCTACCCCGAGTATTGGCTGTACTTTTTGGGCCTGCTGTTTATTGGAGTGACCTTGTATTTGCCGAATGGCGTGGTGGGGCTGGTCAAAAAGGTGAAGGGCGCTGTTGCCGCACGCCGCTCCCTTGCAACAGGCAAAAAACCGTCTGCGGAAAACACAGAACCTGATGTAACAAGCTTGGGAGTCCAGAAATGACCCCCGAGTTGATGGAGCAAGGCGCGCGGCAGCGTGAAGCCCAACTGCAAAAAAAGGAAACAGGCCAAACCGAATCCGGCGGGCGCAGCGCGGGTTTTGGCCGCTTGGTCACTTCTACTGAGGTTGACATCACTCACGGGCGCATTCTTTATCTGGAAGATGTGAACGTGAGTTTTGATGGCTTCAAGGCCATCAACAACCTGTCGCTCGACATTGCACCGGGTGAACTGCGCTGCATCATTGGCCCCAATGGTGCGGGCAAAACCACCATGATGGACATCATCACCGGCAAAACACGGCCCGATTCGGGCAAGGTTTTTTTCGGCAGCACGATTGATTTGCTGCGTTTCAACGAACCGCAAATCGCCCAGTTGGGCATTGGCCGCAAGTTCCAGAAACCCACGGTGTTTGAACAGCTCACCGTGTTTGAAAACCTGGAACTCGCGCTCAAAACCGACAAAAGCGTCAAATCGTCGATGCGGTTCAGGCTCGATTCGGCGCAATCAGACCATCTGGCCGATATTTTGCGCACCATTCACTTGGCGCAAGACGTTACGCGACAGGCCGGCAACCTGAGCCACGGCCAAAAGCAGTGGCTTGAAATTGGCATGTTGTTGATGCAGGGCCCCAAGCTTTTGCTGCTCGATGAGCCCGTGGCCGGCATGACAGACCATGAAACCGAACGCACGGCAGAGTTGTTTTTGAGCCTCAAAGGCAAACATTCGCTGATGGTGGTGGAACATGACATGAGTTTTATCAACACGATCAGCGACATCGTCACGGTGCTGTGTGATGGCGCGGTGCTGGCTCAAGGAACGCTCGCCCAAGTGCAAGCCGACGAACGGGTCATTGAAGTTTATTTAGGCAGATAGAAATATGGCCCCCACGCTCCACCGTTGCACGGGTCGCTGCCCCCCATGGGGGCTAATTTTGGCTTCGCCGCTCTTCGAGAACCTTGGGGCGGCCCGGCGAAAAATTGCCTGAAAAAAATCCCATGCTGCAAATCAAATCCATCAACCAGTATTACGGCGGCTCGCACATCTTGCGCGACGTGTCTCTGCAAGTGACCCAAGGGCAGATTACTGTGGTACTGGGCCGTAACGGCGTGGGCAAAACCACGTTGCTCAAAAGCCTGATGGGTTTGGTACCCATCAAATCCGGCAGCATTGAGTTTGAAGGCCAGGCCATCCACACCCTCACGCCTTATCTGCGGGCTCGCGCGGGTATTGGTTTTGTGCCGCAAGGCCGCGAAATTTTTGCGCGCCTCACCGTTGAAGACAACCTGCGCATGGGTTTGGCCTACCAACCCGCCAGCACGCCGATTCCGCCAGAGTTGTTCGAGCTGTTTCCGGTGCTCAAACAAATGCTCGGTCGTCGTGGGGGTGATTTGTCAGGTGGCCAGCAGCAGCAGTTGGCCATTGCCCGCGCCTTGGCCGCCAAACCCAAAATGGTGATTCTGGACGAACCCACCGAAGGCATCCAGCCCAACATCATCAAGGACATCGGGCGCGTCATCCGCAAGCTGGCCACCGAGGGCCTCGGTGGTGCGCCCGTGGCGGTTTTACTGGTTGAGCAATATTACGATTTTGCGCAAGAGCTGGCCGATCATTACGTGGTGATGGAGCGCGGCGCCGTGATTGCCCATGGCGAGGGTGCCAACATGGAAGCAGAGGGCGTGCGCAGCCTGGTGGCCATTTGATTCCATTCCTAAATCATGGTTGTAGGGTGTTGTGCCTCCTAGCCGTGCTGTAGCACTGTCGTCGTCGGCACGCCTACTACAGCCATGATTTAGGAGTGGAATGAAGGTTTGTTACCGTAAATCGGGCGGTACGATCGCGTTATGACTTGGAACAGCTCGCTCAACTTGAATTACACCGCCCGTGACAAGGCAAAAACCACGGCCAGTTTTGTTCACAACGGCCCCTTGCGCATACTCAAAAGCCTGTACCCGGAAGGTGACGCGATTTGCCACAACGTGCTGGTGCATCCGCCCGGCGGCCTGGCTGGCGGCGATGTTCTGGATATCAGCGTGACGGTAGCTAGCGGTGCGCATGGCTTGGTGACCACCCCCAGTGCCACCCGGTTTTACCGCTCGGACGGCGATGCGGCAACCCAACACAGCCGTTTGCAGCTGCAGGCAGGCGCGCGCCTGGAGTGGCTGCCGCTCGAAGCGATCGCTCACCCCGGTTGTTTGGCCGACAACCGCCTCACCTTGCAACTGGAACCCGGCGCTGAAATGATCGGCTGGGACGTTGCCGCGTTGGGGTTGCCCCATTCGGGCCAGCCGTTTGACACCGGCAGCTACTGCCAACACATTGAAATGCCCGGTGTGTGGCTGGAGCGTGGCCGGGTGCAGGCCGCAGACCAGCGGTTGCGGTTTAGCCCGCTGGGCCTGGCGGGCAACACCTGCATGGCCTCGCTGTTTTTTGCGGTGGGTAGCGATCTGCCACGGCCCCGGCGTGAACGGGCGCTGGAAGCGGCGCGCCACATCCTCAGCACGCAAGCGGTGACTTTCCCGGCAGGCGCGACCTGCCCCAATGCCCGGGTGGTGGTGGTGCGCGCCCTGGCCCCGCAGGTGGAACCGGCCCTGAACCTGCTGAAACAAATCTGGGCCAGTTGGCGCACAGAATTATGGCAATTGCCGACCGCCCAGCCCCGAATTTGGGCCATGTAAACTTCCAAATAATATAATAATTATATTGAATTATGCGATGTAGACAAAAACAAATTTTGTTGAATAAAAAAAAGCAGTATTAGTTATTCTAATAATAGCAAATTTGGACTAAATAACTACTTTTATAATTTAAAAATTAACAAATTTCTTTATTTTTGTCGATTGGCTCGATTTCGTTTCACTGGCCGGTTCGGGTCTTGTCAGTCAAATCAAACCGCTAACCTCTAAAAACCACAGTGATATCGAATAAAGTCCGAACACGCGCGCGTCACAACGTGAACTGAATCCCATTCCAAACTTGCCTCTGGCGTCACTGCTCGTTTGTTCCGCACGCCCCCGCCTACTCACCTCTATCCCCACTTCAGCAGTAAAACCCATGGCCGCTCAAAAATCCAACATCATTTACACCCTCACCGATGAAGCGCCGCTGCTGGCAACGCATGCTTTTCTGCCGGTGATCCGCACCTTTGCTGCGGCGGCAGACATCCATGTGGCAGAAAGCGATATCTCGGTGGCCGCGCGCATTTTGGGCGAGTTTCCCGAATTCCTCACCGACGCCCAAAAAGTGCCTGACAACCTGGCCGAACTGGGCCGCCTCACCTTGCTGCCTGACACCAACATCATCAAGTTGCCCAATATCAGTGCCTCGCAAAACCAGCTGATCAGCGCCATCCGCGAGTTGCAGGGCAAAGCTTACAAGCTGCCCGACTACCCCGAGAAGCCGCAAAACGACGAAGAGAAGGCCATTCGCCTGCGCTACAACAAATGTCTGGGCAGCGCCGTGAACCCGGTGCTGCGCGAAGGCAACTCCGACCGCCGCGCACCCCGTGCCGTCAAGGAATACGCCCGCAAAAACCCGCACAGCATGGCCGAATG
>JANOVW010000461.1:0-1843 GCA_031417575.1 Rhodoferax sp.
TGTCCACCACCAAATCCACCGTCACCTTGAATTCACGCGCCTTTTTGTTGAAAACCAAACGGGCCAGGTAGTTTGAGAACGGGTCTTGTTGCCAGTTGACAAAATGGTCGCCTGGCTCCACTTTGAGTGAATACGACACCACCTTGGAGCGGCAATGCGGCGCAGGGCGCAGCCGCACAATTTGTGGCCCCAAGGCGACCAGGCGGTCATAGGTGTAATGCGTAACGTGGGTCAGGGCGGCGTGAATGGTCATGGTGGTCGTGAAAAGAGAATGGCGTTGGTTTGATTCCCGGGAATCCTACCAACAATGCTCTAAGCAATGAACAGGCCAGCTATTTTCGGAGGCGCCAAACCGCCCATCAAGTTGCCAATTGGTGTGGCAACAGGCGGTCATACTCCTTTCTTACCACGCCGTAACACTCACACGACCGCGCCTCAAGGCCCTTGCGGTCCAGCACCGAAATATGCCCCCGCGCATACCGGATGAGCCCGGCTTTCTGCAATTTCAGTGCGCTCTCGGTTACGCCCTCACGGCGAACACCCAGCATGTTGGCAATCAGCTCCTGGGTCATCACCAACTCGTTGCCCCGAAGGCGATCCAGGCTCAGCAGCAACCAGCGGCACAATTGCTGATCCAGAGAATGGTGCCGGTTGCACACCGCGGTTTGGGCCATTTGGGTGATCAGCGCCTGGGTGTACCGTAGCAGCACATGCATCACCGGCCCGGCTTGGTTGAATTCGGTTTTGATGTTTTGCGCCAGGAGCCGGTAGCCTTGGCCAGCACTTTGAACCACGGCCCGGCTGGGGGTGGACTCTCCGCCCATAAAAAGCGAAATGCCCACGATGCCTTCATTGCCAACCACAGCAATTTCAGCCGAAGCGCCATTTTTCATCACGTATAACAAAGACACGATGGCCGTGATGGGGAAATACACATGCTCCATCGTGCCGCCCGACTCATACACCACTTGGCCCAGGGGCATGTTGACCCATTCCAGGTGCGGCAAACAGCGCTGCCACTCAGGCGCCGGCAAAGCGGCCAGAATATGGTTCTGCAGCGGATTGGGAGCCAAGGCAGCTGTGGAGGGGGACAAAAGGGCCATGCGAAATTCCATGTTGGTTCGGCTGGCGCAGTCCAAGGTGGATGCTTTGAACAATGCCCTAGTGTAGGCAGTGTGCGGCGGTGCCTATGTGCGTTGGCGTACATAAGGGGAAAGCAAGCGCAGCGGGCGCTTGCTGCGGGTGACCCAACACGCACGCGGCGGTGTCCTACGGTGGGCCGGGCCGCTTGCCGACAGATGGACGAGCAGAGCCCTTTTAAAGTGTTTGCTTCTGTCCTGGCCCTGGTGCGCGGGCAGATTCGCCCACTCCACATTCAAACCTTGAGGTCACCCCATGCTTAAAAAAACTGAAACCAGCCATGTCAAACTTTTACCCGTTGGGGTACCTGTTCCCATGGTGCTGGATACAGGCGCCATCGAGGCGGCCAAGCGCAGCCTGGACCAAGGGGCGGTCACGCCCAGCTTTGGCCCGTGGCGTACCGAGATCATCCAATTGTTGAATGATTCCCTGGCTACCGAGCTGGTTTGTGTGTTGCGTTACAAACGCCACCACTTCACTGCGCAGGGTCTGGCATCACCCAAAATCGCCGATGAGTTCATGGTGCATGCGCTGGAAGAGTCGGCCCATGCCGATCGGCTGGCCCAACGCATTGTGCAATTGGGCGGTGAACCTGATTTTTCACCGGCGTCACTTGTGGGGCGCAGCCATGCTGACTATGACGATTCCAGTGACTTGAAGGCCATGATCAAAGCCAACCTGATCGCTGAACGGGTCGCCATTG
>JANOVW010000462.1:0-3419 GCA_031417575.1 Rhodoferax sp.
GCCGTCGGTGGTAGACCCGCTGGCCCTTTTTTAGGCCCTGCTTGCTGGCATCGCGCTAAAAAAGGCTGCCTTGGGCGGGCTGCACGAATGGTTGCGCAGGGCTTGCAACTGGCCCGCCCAATGGCCCGTCCTTGATGCCCATCAAAAGCCGTGACGCATCAAACAAACCCAGCGCGTGCGGCACCCGCTCGCGGTTAAAACCCAGTTTGGCGCAGGTTTTGTCGAACCGCTGTTTGATGAGGTCTGACCACACCCCCGAGCCCTTCATGCGCTGGCCCCAGGCGGCATCGTAATCTTTGCCACCCCGCATCTCGCGCACCCGCGCCATCACCCGCGCGGCGCGGTCGGGGTAATGCAGGCCCAGCCATTGCTGAAACAGGGGGTTCAGCTCCCACGGCAGGCGCAGCACGGTGTAAAACGCACTGCGGGCCCCGGCGGCCCAAGCGGCCTCCAGCACCTGCTCCATGTCGTCATTGATGAACGGGATCTGCGGCGCCACGCTCACCCCCACGGGGATGCCCGCGTCTGCCAGGGCCCGAATGGTGCGCAGCCGCCGGTGCGGCGCAGCGGCACGCGGCTCGAGCTTGCGGCACAACGGGCCATCCAGCGAGGTGATCGTCAGGTAAACCGAGGCCAAACCGCGCGTCGCCATGGGGGCCAGCAGATCCATATCGCGCTCGACCCCGCTGCCTTTGGTGACGATGGCCACCGGCTGATGGCAAGCGGCCATCACTTCCAGCGCGCTGCGGGTGAGCTTCAGTTCGCGCTCCACCGGCTGGTAGCCGTCTGTCACTGTGCCCAAGGCGATGAGTTGGGGCACATAACTTTTGGCTACCAGTTCGCGCGCCAACACCTCGGCCAGGTTGCGTTTGGCGATGATTTTGGTTTCGAAATCCAGCCCGGGCGACAAGCCCAGGTAGCTGTGCGACGGCCGGGCATAGCAATACACACAGCCGTGCTCGCAGCCGCGGTAGGGGTTCAGGCCGTAATCAAAATAGATGTCGGGTGAATCGTTGCGGGTGATGGCTGATTTGATCTGCTCAAACGTGACCTGGGTAGCCACTGGCAGCCGGCCCGCCGCCACCTGCGCATCGTCTTGCAAGGTGCCCCAGCCATCGTCAAATTCGGCCCGCTCGTCTGGGGCAAACCGGTGCGCCAGCGCGGTAGCCGAGCCACGCCCCTTAATGGAATGAACAGGAATAATTATTTCTGTCATTTGTATAAAAATAAAATGACGATATTTTCTTATAAGAATTGCACTATTAGCTATTAAATATATACCATATTTGTTTAATGTAAATATATTATTTTACTAAATACATTTATATTTATACATTATTTGAGCAATTCAGTGGGTTCAACCGGTGGCAGCCCGATCAAGCCGCCAAAAGCGCATCCAGCGGGCTTGCCGTGCCCCCGGCCGCCACCTTGAGCACGTGGGTGTAAATCATGGTGGTGCTCACGTCGGAGTGCCCCAACAGCTCTTGCACGGTACGGATATCAGTACCGCTTTGCAGCAGATGAGTAGCGAAACTGTGGCGAAGTGTATGAACGGACACGGGCTTGGCGATGCCCGCCCGGCCCACTGCGGCTTTGAGTGCACGCTGTAGCCGATCTTCAAATAAATGGTGCCGACGCTCGACACCGCTGCGCGGGTCAACAGACAGCGTGGGGGACGGGAACACCCAGAACCAGCCCCATGTGTAGCCGACCTTGGGGTACTTGACGTCAAGCGCGTGCGGCACTTCAACACCGCCACGCTGCGCCTGGCGATCAGTCTCCCACTGGCTGCGCGTGACCCGCATTTGCGCCCGAAGCGCTGGCACCAGGGATTGAGGCAACATCACGACCCGGTCTTTGTTGCCTTTGGCCTCGCGCACGATGATGGCGCGGCGATCAAAATCCAGATCTTTCACACGCAGGCGCAGGCCCTCCATCAGGCGCATGCCCGTGCCATACAGCAACTGCGCCAACAGTGCGGGGATGCCGTCCATCTGTGCAAACAGGGCCGCTACTTCGTCTTTGGTCAGTACAGATGGAATACGCTTGGCCTGCTGTGGCCTGCCGATGTTGTTGAGCCAGGGCAGGTCGACGCCAAGCACCTCGCGATAAAGAAACAGTATGGCACTGAGTGCCTGGTTATGGGTGGAGGCCGACACCTTGCGCTCATTGGCCATCATGGACAGAAACGCCTCGACCTCGGGCGCGCCCATGTCGCGCGGATGCCGCATGCCCCTGCCCTGCAAGGCGCTCCAGCGGATGAAAAACCGGACCCAATACAGATACGCTTTTTCGGTTTTGAGGCTATAGTGTTTGTAACGGAGCCGCTCGCGAACCTGGTCGAGCAGGCGGGTAGACAACAAGGGAGGCGCGCCGGGTTTCATGGAAAATTTATACCTGTTTTTATATACAGTATACAGCAACAAATGCGAGACTGCAAGCGGGTTCCCACGTCATCTCACAAAAGATGTATCCGCACTGCCAGGATGTATCGTTCGGATAAATTTTTCTACATTACGTTAAAGGCTTGCCAATCACACCCGGAGGTTCGTATGGACAACGAAGCGGAATCTGTTGGCGCAGGTGAACTCACAGAGTCGTTGCAACTCCAAGCCATCGCAATGAGTGTTAAGGCGCTCATTGCGACCCATCCGAAGCCGGATGAATTGCGTGACGCGATGAGGGACTTGTTTGCCCAGCTGTCGGAGCCACAGAGAGATTGGACGAGGAAGATGTTTTTGGGACTATTGCCATAACGGTCAAACACAACTCGATGGCTGTGCGGCGGTTGGCGATGGCCGTGCGTTGGGTTCGTGTCATTCGCTTCATGCTTCGCCTTTCAAATTCAGCCCTTAACCTGTTGATCGACGCGGACAACCATACTAAGAAGGCCGCTTTGCGGCGGTGTCTGGTCGCCGGTCATCGCCAACGTTAAAGGATTACCGATGGCATCAAGTGATACTTCGGTCTGCGGTGTATTGCTGCGCGATGGCGCACTAGAAATACTTGGCGACATCATGCTTCCGTATGTCAAAGATGGTTCATTTGGCAAATACATCTATTGCTCCCAGGCCGTTCAGAACGGCAATTTCATGGAAATGACGTTTGATCCAGCGCAGACAGACGGCAGCGTGAAAGACCGCATGGTTGTGTCAATTCCAATTGAGTTCGTCAAAGTGTTGGTCAAAGGAGCAACGGAAACCGGAACAATTGGTTTTATTGGTTCTCCGCATACCAAGTGAAAAAACGAAGCGCCATCAGTTCTGTAGTCGGCAGTGCCAATAATTGCGCCGCAGGTTTTACACGCCACACATGCGTACATCGACATACGACATCCTTTAACTGGTTGATCGACACGGACAAACCGCGTCAGAAGGTTGCTTCGCAACAAGTGCTGTTTGCCGGTCATCGCCAACGTT
>JANOVW010000463.1:0-7809 GCA_031417575.1 Rhodoferax sp.
CTGGCACCAATGAACGTTCCATCACATAGGTTTCGCCATCAAATTCGCGCAGTTCCTTGCCTTCTGCCACTTGGGTACCCACGCCGGTTTTGGTGAAGAAAGCCGGAATGCCAGCGCCGCCGGCCCGCAGCTTTTCGGCCAACGTGCCTTGCGGGGTGAACTCGAGCTGCAATTCGCCCGCCAGGTATTGGCGCTCAAACTCCTTGTTTTCACCCACATAGCTGGAGATCATCTTCTTGACCTGCCGGGTTTGCAGCAGTTTGCCCAGGCCGAAATCATCGACACCGGCGTTGTTGGAAATGGCCGTGAGATTTTGTTTGCCGCTGTCCTTCAGCGCTTCAATCAGCGCTTCGGGGATGCCGCACAGGCCGAATCCGCCCACGCCCAGCAGTTGCCCGTCTTGCACCACACCTTCAAGCGCTTTGGCAGCGCTGGGGTAAATTTTGTTCATTGACATCACTCCTTGAAAATTCGATTCAGGGTCAATTCTACGTAGGCGCAGCATGGGTACGGCACCCGGCCCGGGCTCGCTATGTGGGACAACGCACAGATTTCTGCCCTCGCCGCCCTAAAAATGCAACCAGTTCGAAGAAGTAGAACGGGTTGGGTCACTGCTTTGTCGAAAGATCCACTGAATTCAAACGCTAACTGAGGGCAACTTTGACTGCTATCGACACGAAGACTTCATCACCCCTTGTATTGTCTGAAAAGCAGAGAATTGATGCGTTGGTGGCACATCAGGCTGTCATTCTCAATGCACTGGATGCCACCTCCGATGGCATTTACCTGGTGGATCGGGCCAGCATGGCCATTGTTTACGTCAACGACGCCGCCTGCCGCCTGCACAATATGACCCGGGAAGACCTGATCGCTGCGGGACCTTCGGGCGCCTTGGCAATGCCCGTGGTCCAAATCGAAAAAATTCTTGATGCGATCATTGCCCGCGGCAAGCCTGAGGAGCCTGTCGAAATCATGCGACCGCGCAAGGACGGCCAGGTCGCCTGTTACGAACTACGCCGCCACCCCGTGCATGTTGGAGGTCGCTGGTTAATTGTTAGCCTGGTGCGGGATATCACAGTGGCAAAACAGGCGCAAACACGGATCGCCCACCTGAACCGTGTGTATGCCATGCTCAGTGGAATCAACTCCTTGATCGTACGGGCGCGCTCACGCGACGAACTGTTTGAAGCAGCGTGCCGCATCGCAGGCCAGGAAGGCAGCTTTCCGATGACCTTGATCGCCATTCTGGACAACAAGTTGAAAAAGCTCGTTCCGGTCGCTTCATACGGCATGCCAGACGACTTGATTGCCGGATTGACAAAACGATTTGCCGCAGACCATGCCCAGCCGAGCGGGCCACAGCCAGGGCAAACCATGGCTGAGATCGCCATGCGGGGGAAAAAGGCGGTGGTCAACAATGACCTTGTTGCGAATCCCAACGCGATTTATGCAAAGCGGCACATCATTTCGGGCATTCGGTCGATGGCCCTGTTGCCGCTGATCGTAGGTGACGAGGCGGTGGGGGTGTTTTTCCTCTATTGCTCACAGGTTAATTTCTTCCGCGACGATGAGCTTAAGCTGGTGCTGAATTTGACCCACGACATCGCCTTTGCCGTGGAACACATCCGCCAGCAGGACCGCCTGGTCTACCTGGCCTATTACGACGTGCTTACGGGGCTCGCCAATCAAACGCTGTTTCTGGATCGCGTCACACAATACCTGCACCGCACCACCACCGCCGGTTACCGCGTGGTCGTGTACCTGTTGGACATCGAACGTTTCAAGAACATCAATGACACCCTGGGGCAGGCGACGGGCGACGCTTTGCTGAAGCAGGTTGCTGACTGGATCGCCCGCACAGTCGGGGACAGCAACCTAATGGCCAGGATCGGTTCAGACCATTTTGCCATCGTGCGGCCAGTGGTTCGCGAGACAGAAGACCTCGATGCGCTGCTTCAGGGGCAACTTGAAAACTTCTCCAGCCACCCGTTTCGCCTGAAAGACGGCGTCTACCGGATTTCCATCAAGGCGGGTGCAGCCATTTTTCCAGCAGATGGCAACACGGCCGATGTCCTGTTCAAAAATGCCGAAGCCGCCCTCAAAGAGACCAAGTTACGCGGCGAACGGTATCTCTTTTACACGAGAACCATGACCAGCCACCTGTCTGGCAAGGTCAGCCTAGAGAGCGAATTGCGGCAGGCGCTGGACAACCGCGAATTCGTGTTGCACTACCAACCCAAGGTCAACGTGGCCAGTGGCAAGGTCACCGGTGCAGAAGCCTTGCTGCGCTGGGATAGGCCGGGCAGTGGATTGATCGCACCCGGAGACTTCATTCCGATTTTGGAGGAAACCGGTTTGATTCACGATGTCGGCCGATGGGCGTTGCGTCAGGCCGTTTCTGACTACCTGCATTGGCAGGCCTCCAAGCTCAGGGCCGTTCGCATTGCAGTCAACGTTTCGCAATTACAGCTGCGCCAGCGCGGTTTTATCGACGAAATCAGCCGGGTGATTCGGTCAGGCGGCGATGCCGCTAGCGGACTGGAAATTGAAATTACCGAAAGTGTGTCCATGGCAGATGTCACACACAGCATCGCCACACTCCAGGCGATCCGCGATTTGGGAGTGGCTGTTGCTATTGATGACTTCGGAACTGGTTTTTCGTCCCTCAGCTACCTGGCCAAGCTGCCTTTGGACACGCTCAAAGTTGATCGCTCCTTCGTGGCCGACATGACGACTGGCGCGCAGGGACTCGCGTTGGTCTCGACTATTGTCAACATGGCCCATGCGCTAAACCTCAAGTTGGTGGCAGAAGGTGTTGAAACTGAAGAGCAAGCCCGCCTGCTGCGCCTCTTGGGATGCGACGAAATGCAGGGTTTTTTGATCAGCAAGGCCCTGCCCCGCGACGAATTTGAAACCCGCTACTTGCCGCATTTGCCGTGAGGGCGCCATTTGATTACCTAATTTCGGTCTGAGACTTTTCACAAAAACGCAAAATAATTACATTTTTAAAAAAAATTATTACTATTTAACCAAAAAAGATATTATTTTTATATCATATTGTGCAATTATTTCGTTAATAATAGCTGTTTTTTTAAATTTATTTTCTAATAAATAAGTTATTCAGCACTTTGACCACCACCAATACCAGCCCACCCGCCGCCACACCCACCAGTCCATCGGCCATCACCGAGGCCAGCGGCTGAAGCCAGCCCGCCAGTTGGGCCAGGCCTTGTTCCAGCACATGGTGCAAGGCACCCCATCCATGGGTCAGAATGCCGCCGCCCACCAAAAACATGGCCGCCGTGCCGACGACCGAGAGCGTCTTCATCAGCCAGGGTGCCATCACCAGCAACGCGCGCCCTGCTTTGCGTTTGAATGCACCCCAGGCGCCAGCCGTGGCCGATTGGCTCCAATACAGGCCGGCATCGTCCAGCTTCACAATGCCGGCCACCAACCCGTAAACCCCCACCGTCATCAGCAGGGCGATGCCCACCAGCACCGATATTTGCACCGACAACGGGCTGTTTTGCACGGTGCCGAGCGTGATGGTGATGATTTCCGCCGACAAGATGAAATCAGTGCGAATTGCGCCCTTGATCTTGTCTTTTTCAAGCGCCACCAAATCGACCGCCGGGTTGGCCAGTGCAGCCGTCAGTTCTTGTCGATGCGCCTGATCGGCGGCGGGGCTGTGCAGGTATTTGTGGGCGATTTTTTCGAACCCTTCAAAACACAAATAGGCGCCACCCGCCATCAACAGCGGTGTGACGGCCCAGGGTGCGACGAGGCTGATGCCCAAGGCAGACGGAACCAAAATCGCCTTGTTCAGGAAAGACCCTTTGCAAACAGCCCACACCACGGGCAGTTCCCGTTCGGCCTTGACCCCCGCAACCTGTTGGGCATTCAGGGCCAAATCGTCGCCCAGCACACCGGCTGTTTTTTTGGCGGCAACTTGGGTCAGTACGCCAACATCGTCCAGAATGCTGGCAATGTCGTCAAGGAGAGCGAGGAGACTGGTAGCCATGCGGCGACTCTACCGCGATTGCAGGTCAGGGCAAGGCCCAAGGCTTAAATGGGTGGCCGGTGCGCTCCACGGCCCAATACCGTTTCAGCACGGCTGGAACCGCGCAACGGGTAAACAAACTGGGCCATCCAGGGCTCGGGGCCATGCCGGATGTCGTCCGCCAGACCGGTTGCAGGCGGGTATTTGCGGGAAATAAGCGCAGTACCAAACAGCACGTCCCAAAAAAACAAAAGATTGCCGTAGTTACCGGTGTAGTGGCCCACCCCATCGCCCTGCACCAACGCATGGTGCGCAAAATGGGTTGCGGGCGTTGAAATGGTGCGCTCAACCAGCCATGCCAGGGGATGCAAAACCGGGTAACGATAGAGGAACTCGTCCCAACGAACGGCTGAATGCGCCCCAATGATGACCGACACCTTGACGATGCTGTACACCCCATACACCCAACCAAAACCCATATAAACCAGTGCGCCCGCCAGCCACAGGCCCGGCATCAGCGCGTAATAGAACAGGTTGTTGCGGTAGACCACCCGCACACTCATATAAGCCGCGGAATGGTGCGCCCGGTGGAGCGGCCACATCACAGAGGTATGGCTGAGCCGGTGCCAAAAATACTGTGTCAGGTCGTCAGCCACCAGCAATACCAGCAACATTTGCCACCACGCCCAATCGGCCAGCGCATTTTTTTGCAAGGGCATCAGCCATTGGCACAGGCTGGTAGACGCCGCCATGACCGAGCCCGTGATCAGCGGAAACAGCAGGGTGACGGCAACGTCAAGCCGGTTGTCTTCACGCGTGGCTTCCTTGGCGAAGAACCGACCCTGAATCATTTCAGCCAGGGCAAACGCGCTGAGCACCAGCAAAAGTACCAAAAGTTGTAGCGTTTGGGCCTGCATGATGTTGTCTATTTCAAAGTTGGGTTAAACTGCAACAATACACAAGTGTATGTTAATGCACTTTCCTGAATTTGGTACCCGACAATGTGACACCGTCACAGGAGTATGAACATGAGCGATTTGGTTGTCCGCAGGTTGCTGGTTGATTTGACAACCCCGTTTGAAGCCCGCTGGAATGGTGGCGATGCTTTTCGCTCTGCTTTCTTCAACGCCTTGTCGATGAGTTTTCCGGTCGGTGAACAGTATTTCATCGATTCCGTGCGGGCTGGCGTAAAGGCCCTGCCTGGAGCCGAGCGTGACAGTTTTGCCAAGGAAGTAGCCGGAATCATTGGCCAGGAAGCCACCCACCGGCGCGTGCACGACCTGTTCAACGGCCACTTGCAGACATTGGGTTTCGACAACTGGATTGCCCGCAACAGCACACAGCGTTTTCAGGCAAACGCCGACAAAGATGTGCGAATCCATGTTGCCGCCACCGCCGCCACCGAACACTTCACAGCCATTTTTGCCAACTGGACCATGCGCCACCCCGAAGCCTTTGAAGGCGCAGAAGAACGCCTTAAAACGCTCTGGATGTGGCATGCCGCCGAAGAATCCGAACACCGCTGTACCGCCTTTGACGTGTACCAGCGCCTCAGCGGCAACCATACCTGGCGGGTGCGGGTTTTCAAGGCCGTATCGGTCATGTTTTTAACCGACGTCACGCGCCAGACCTTGCGCAACCTGAAGCACGACCAGGCCCTGTGGCGCTGGAGCACGTGGCGCAGCGCGTGGCAATTGCTGTTCAGCCGCGAAGGCATGATTCGCGGCAACTTCGGGCAATGGCGCGATTACCTCTCGCCCACCTTTCACCCCAGCCAACACGATGCCACGTTGTCTGCCCGCTGGCTACAAGACAACACGGCGCAATTCTCGGTGGTGGGGCAAGCGACAGCGCAACTGCAACCGTCGTGATCGGCTCACGTTTGCAGTGGCCGTTGAACGCAACAATGTCATCGTGCATGAATGACCGGGAGTGGAAATAGTCTTTTTTTTCGGTGAGTCTGCTGCCCGGCCTGCTTTATTGGTTTGCAGCATGACCGGCATTTTGCTTTTATGCTTGTCGCGGGCCCTGTTGGCGGTAAAACCAAACTGAAGGATATTCATGTCAGCGCTGCAACCCATCGTATTGAAAGGCGCGCCTGGCTCACCCTACACCCGCAAAATGCTCGCGGTGTTGCGCTATCGCCGTCTGCCCTACCGGCTGCTGACAACCCAGATGGCAGGGCAGCTGGGCCTGCCCAAGCCTGCAGTTGAATTGTTGCCCACGTTTTACCTGGCCAATGCACAAGGCCTGCTGGAGGCCATCACGGATTCAACACCCCTGATTCGCCGTTTTGACCAGGCCATCACCCCACGACAGGTTCAACCCAGCCACCCTGTGTTGCGCCTGATCGACAGCCTGCTCGAAGATTTCGCCGATGAATGGGTCACCAAGGCGATGTTCCATTACCGCTGGCATTTCGCCCCAGATGCTGACAAGGCAGGCAGTATTTTGCCGCTGCAGTCGCGTGGTATTTGCATGCCGCAGGCACAGGCCAGCCAGGCCAAGTCGCAATTTTCGCAACGCCAAATTGACCGCTTGGCCGTGGTCGGCTCCAACCCCGTCACGGCACCTGTCATCGAAGCGGCCTACGAGCGCTTGTTGGGCCTGCTTGACGCGCATTTTCAAGCCCACCCGTTCCTGCTGGGAGCGCGCCCCGGCGCTTGCGACTTCGCAATGTACGGTCAGCTGACCCAGTTGGCTCGCTTCGACCCAACGCCTACTGCCTTGACGGCACGACTTGCACCCAGGGTAACCGCCTGGACGGGTGTGATGGAAGACCTGAGCGGCCTTGAACCTGACGACGCTGATTGGCTTGCGCCCGACCACTTGCCCCAGACCTTATTGGCCCTACTGGGCGAAGTGGCCCGCTGTTATCTGCCGCTGTTGCTGGCCAATGCCCGCGCGTTGCAGGCGGGTGCTGCCCAGGTTGAAGCCGTCATTGATGGGCAGCCCTGGCGCCAACCCACCGTCAATTACCAGGGCAAGTGTTTGCGCTGGCTGAGGCAGGAACATGCATCGCTGGAGGGGTACAACAGGGCACTGGCCGATGACATTTTGGCGCAGTGTGGCTGCACGCCCCTGACCAGCACCTGAGGAGCTCGAACCATGCGACTGCGCAACCGTCTGGGAATTGCAACGCTGGTTCTGGCCAGCGTGGTGGCACTGGTCTACCTCAACCGCCTTCATCTCTTCAAATACTCACTGGGCTGGTACACCGACTTCGCGCACCCGCGCGACCCGAACCGCCCGGTGCCATGGATGGCCGGGCCGCAAACCGCCAGCCTGCCGCTTGCGCAGCGCCCGCCCAACATCATCATCATCCTGGCGGACGACCTGGGCATCAACGACGTCAGCACCCATGGCGGCGGCCACACGGCTGAAGGCGTGCCCACACCCCACATTGATTCGATTGCGCGCGATGGCGTGCGGTTCGATCAGGGCTATGCCGGCGCCGCTGTCTGCACGGTATCGCGTGCTGCGCTGATGACCGGGCGCTACCCGTGGCGTTTTGGCGTGGAGTTCACACCCACGCCGGGGGCCATGGCGCGTGTGGCCAGTGCGCTTTACGCCGACCCCAGCCGCCTGTACCCCATCATCATCGACAAGCAAAAGGCGGAAGCCTCCAAGAGTTTTAACGACCTGGGCATGCCAGCATCCGAGCGGACCGTGGCCGAGGCGCTCAAGGCACGCGGCTACCACACGTTGCACATCGGCAAGTGGCACCTCGGCAGCACCCCCGAGATGCGACCCAACAACCAGGGTTTTGACGAGAGCCTGTTCATGGAGAGCGGCCTGCACCTGCCCGA
>JANOVW010000464.1:0-3681 GCA_031417575.1 Rhodoferax sp.
TTGACCTGCACCGGGCAGGGCGCGGCCGCATGAATGGCCACTTGCAGGGATGACAAATCATATTTTTGCTGCACCTCGGGCGGCAGCTTGAGCATGCGGCTGAACATGGTGGGCACCAGCTGGCTGTGGGTGACCTTGTATTTCTCGACCAGGGCCAGGTAATGCTCTGGATCAAAATGCTCCATGATGACCACCGTGGCCCCGTTGTGGATGGCCAATGACACCGCCGCCTGTGGTGCCGAGTGGTACAGCGGCGCGGGTGACAAATACGTCATGCCGGCGCGGTATTTCCACAACTTGTTCAAAAACTGGAAGATGGGCAGCTGAAAATCGCCCGGCTCATCCGGCAGCGGCCGCAAAATGCCTTTGGGCCGCCCGGTAGTGCCTGATGAATACAACATGGCCGTGCCCAGCATTTCGTCGGCAATCGGGGTGTCGGGGTAGGCGGCGGTGGCCGTGGCCAAGTCTGTAAACGGCGCGTCAGCCGCGGTGCCATCACAAATAAGCGCCAGGCGCACGTTGGGGCACAACTTCAGCGCCTGCGCGGCCACCTCTTTGCGCGCCCGCGAGGTGATCAGCACTTTTGATTCGCTGTTAGTCAGGATGTAAGCCAGCTCTTCAGCAGTGAGGTAAGAGTTGACACAGGTGTAATACAAACCGGCCCGCACACCCGCTGCGCAACATTCCAGGTAGCGGTTGTTGTTCTCCATGAACATCGCGTAATGATCCAGCCGCTGCAAACCATGGGCGCGCAGCAGATGCGCCAGCCGGTTGCTGCGCCGATCAAGCTCGGCATAAGTAACGGTTTCGCCCGTACTGGCCATGATGAAGGCCGGGTGATCGGGCTGGGTTTTGGCATGGATGCCTGGGTACATGGGGTCGTCTCCTTTTTAGTAATACCCAATTTACCACCGGAACCCAGGGTCACCTATGGATAAACCTCTTAAACGATTTAGGGGCTTACGGCGGGGTGGGTAATGGGGCGTCCTGTTCTGGAGGCTAGCCGCTTTGCAAAGTAACAATTTCCAGCCGGTTTTTGCCGGCTTTTTTGACAGCGTACATGGTTTGGTCAGCGGCTGAAATCATGTCGTCAAGGCTGACAGGCGGGATATCCCAACAAGAAGCGCCAATGCTGGCCGATACCCTGCAATGGCCATCGGGGAAAACCGATGCCAGCTTGAGCCGCAGCCGCTCTAGCAACAACTGGGCCTGATCTGCAGTGGTTTCAGGCAGGCAAACGACAAATTCGTCGCCGCCCATACGGGCTACATGGTCGGTCTGGCGAATCGTGCTTTTCAGGATCGCTGCAACGTCAACAAGCAATTGGTCGCCACGGCTGTGACCATATCGGTCATTCACGCACTTGAAGTTGTCCAGGTCAATATAGGCCAGCGTCAAGGGCCGTTTGTTGCGTCTGCACAAAGCGGCTGCCTGGCTCAATGCCAGATGAAACGCCCGGGCGTTAGCCAAGCCGGTCAGGTTGTCGGTACGGGCCATCTCGCGTTCTTGTTCCAGCAGGTAACGGGCCCAGCACAGCAAGACGGCAACGGTGCCAAAAGCCGTCGCTTGCGATGCAGAATTGATAACCCACACCAAGTCTGACGAATATCGCAAGCCCGCTGTCCAGTTAGCCAGCACCCAAATAAAAGTAGCCGTAGCTACAGACACGGCACCACCTGTCTTGCCAAAACGCCATGATGCCAGGCTGAGCGGCAAAAAATACAGTGGATAACTGCGAATCTCGTTGCCGGTCACGTAATCTATCCAACCTGCGAAAACGAAGCCGAGAAAAACCCAGGCGAACGCATATTTAGACACTATTCTTGCAGCCAGATTCGTCTCGTGATTCATTCGGGCCATTTTCTGTCAACTTTCAACTACCAGCAAATTTACTCACTGCTTCACCTGTGAAAGGCTCAAGCAATGAGGGTGCCAAACGGCGGAACCATCTTTCCCTGGGCACGCAGGTAATCCGCAATGGCCGTTACCGCCGGCCTGACGGGCGGCCGGTCATTCGGCGTCTACGACGCGCTTCAGGCGCGTCTTACTGCCGAGTCAAAACGATATGTGTGGCCCTTGGCGTGGCGGCATGTTGGGTGCAGGCGTAGCCAAGATCGGGCAGGTTGATTCCGGCAAAAAGGTTTTCTCCCGCGCCCAGCAAAACCGGCGAAAGGGCGATGTGCATCTCATCAATGAGACGCAGGCGAAGGTACTGCTGGATAACGTTGACACCGCCGCCCACGCGAACATCTTTGTCGCCAGCGGCCTCGCGGGCACGCTCAAGCGCAACTACAGCGCCTTCTGTTAGAAAGTAAAAGGTGGTGCCGCCTTCCATCACCAGCGGTGGGCGTGGGTGGTTGGTGAGTACGAATACCGGCATGTGATACACCGGGTTCTCGCCCCACCAACCCCGCCAGCTCTCGTCTGGCCAGGGGCCACGAACCGGCCCAAACAT
This sequence comes from Rhodoferax sp., assembly GCA_031417575.1. Lineage (GTDB taxonomy): Bacteria > Pseudomonadota > Gammaproteobacteria > Burkholderiales > Burkholderiaceae_C > JANYCG01. Next base: position 2,456 of record JANOVW010000464.1, read on the forward strand.
GTTCCGGCCCAGGATCCAGGCGCCGACGTCCAGGAAACCCCGCGCGGCAAACGCATCGTCAACACCCGTTTCACCGTTTTCGTTGCCAAACAGCTTTTGCTGAAAGGTGCGGGTGGGCATCGCCCAGCCATGCAGAGCCGTGCCGCCAACACCCAGCGGATTATTCAAGTCTTGGTCGGGCCCAGCGCCGAAACCGTCCAGTGAGATGGTAAAACTTTCTACGCGAAGCCTGGACATATTGCCCCTCCGGTTTGAGAATGACTACGAAATGCAGATTGTGACGGCTAACGCCTGTGCTCAACCGCGCCGATAGTGCAGGGCAACCGCGCCGTTTCGAAGCGGCCTGGCCGAGACCAGCTCGAGCCGTCGCGTACTAGGTAGCCCGCTCTGGTAAAGCGTCGGGCCGTGGCCGGCGATCCTGGGGTGGACGAGAAACTGGTACTCGTCAATCAGATCCAGCCTGTCCAGCGCGGTTGCGAGCTTGCCGCTGCCCAGCAGCACGCTGGCAGGGGTCGCCTCCTTGAGTTTCTGCACGCCCGTGAGCAGGTCGCCGGTGATGGGGTGGCTGTTGGTCCACGGGAAATCCGTTCGGGTCGCGAGACGCCCGTCGTCTGGCTCCAAGGGCACGAGCCCAATTCACGAGGTGCTCACGCCGTGCCGCCTAACCGTTCGGGTTCAGCCCCCGCCGAAGGCAGTCGAATGCCTTGGGGGCTTGGGAGTTGCGCGCGTTGACACCCCGGATCTCAAGCGGCCACCCCAAAAAGGGCGCCAACCCCGGCGGTCAATGCCATGGCCAGCGCTCCCCAAAAAGTGACGCGAATGACAGACGCAATCACGGGTGCACCACCGATTCGTGCAGCCAGGAAGCCCAGCAGCGCGAGAAAGAAGAGCGAGCTGCCCGCGACACCCCACATCAGCGCAGAAACCGGAAGCACAAGAACCATCAGAAGTGGCAAGACGGCGCCTACTGCAAACGTTCCGGCCGAGGCCAATGCCGCCTGCACCGGTTTTGCGGCCAACGTGTCAGATATGCCCAGCTCGTCTCGCCCATGTGCGGCCAGTGCGTCATGCTGCGTTAATTGGGCAGCAACTTCTGCGGCCAGTTTCTTGTCCAGTCCACGCTTCTCGTAGATAGCCGCCAGCTCGGCGTGTTCCTGCTGGGGATTCTCAGCCAACTCGATGCGCTCCCGGGCGAGATCCGCGCGCTCGGTATCGGCTTGTGAACT
>JANOVW010000465.1:0-2157 GCA_031417575.1 Rhodoferax sp.
GCTGGACCGCACCGCCAGCGCCGACCCCGCCTACGACGCCGTGCGGGCAGACCCGGCCACCAGCAACGCGCCCTACCGGGTGTTCAACATCGGCAACAACAACCCGGTGCCACTGCTCGACTTCATCGGTTGTATCGAAGACGCAGTGGGCAAGTAGGCCGAAAAGCGCCTGTTGCCGCTGCAGGATGGCGATGTGCCTGCGACCTATGCCAATACCGACGCCTTGCGTGACTGGGTTGGTTTTGTGCCTGGAACCAGCATCCAGGATGGCATTGGGCGGTTTGTGGCTTGGTATCGGGAGTACTACAAGGTGTGAGCCAAAGGTCCGGCACCGGCAGCGGCATGGAGGCGCAATCGACGAACGGGAGTTTGCTCCCGCGAACCGTGCCATTCGTACATGGTGATGGCAAATTGCACCGATACCAGCGACAGGTGAACGGTATCTAAAATCAATTTGCACTCAGAGAGCGAGAGTTTTTCGGTAGTCACCGACGCTGGCGGTGTGGCTGAAATTTTTGGTAATCTCATCGGCCTGTCGATGTGCCAAGCTCTGAATGCAGGTTATTGACGCGCAGTCCGGTCTGGTGGAGCCATTCCTGCCGTTTTTTGGTCATCTTTTGCGCTCTCATGCTGCCTGTGCGGCGATTTTGGACGGAGCTATCCCCCAACCGACAAGGTGGGGGCAGTTTTGGTTATGCGCATCAGGTTGTGTGCCAGCACGAACAAGCCCACCACACAGCGCACCATGGCCAAACTGACCGCGCCCCAAAGGAATCGATGGATCGCATGACATATCGGACATTGAGGCGCTTGCGGACGCCGCCGCTATCGAGGGTGCGCAGGCGGCCTTTTTGCTGGTGGAAGCGTTTTGCCCAGCCGCGCGCATACCACCGAACGTCAGATTTGCCATCGAAGAAATCATGGGCAGGATGGTCGCGCGTCGCGCCGCGCACGTGGGTGAACAGCATCTGGTTGAACAGGCGCAAAACCGCGAACCTGATAGAGACCACGGCGTCGAGCCAAAGTAGTGGCCGTTACGCCGACCACTTTCAATTCACCAGTTGTCGGCGCACCAATGTTGTGCAGGCGCAACGTTGCATCCGCATCGCAATTCATCTTGACACCGCCAGGCAATGCAACGCCAAACCACGTTCCCCGGCGTCGCAAAGCTCCCACACGTGCTCAAAACCCTGGCAATTGCCGCAATACGGGTGTCTGGCACCTCGTGTTGAACAAAGATGTGCTCGCCCTGGGGAGGCAGCCGGTTGGGGCTGTGTTGAAGGTGATTGGTCTTGACTCAACAGTGCAATAACACTTCAGGTCAACAATTCATTGCCGGCTGTTGTTTTCACGGTTAAGCTAGCTTCAGCAATTTCCCATCGTTGAGTATGGTTTGTCGTGTGATTCACGCACCGTATTTGTGCCGGCGAGTTCAAATATCTTTGAGATTTTCGGTTGACTGGTGACTTTGCTAACAAGATTGGACCGATGGAATGCATGTTTACGGCGACCTTTGATTTCCACGGCCATAGAGGACCATTTGCAAAACTGCGTAATTGTGATGCTACCCGCCACCTCCTTTATTTCTAACCTAACACCGCTACGTGGAATCACGGCGCTGCTTGTCGCTGTCTATCACTTCGAAGATTTGCTGATCCGCTTTGTTCCGCAGGGTTGGACAATGTTTTTCAGCAAGTGTTATCTGATGGTTGATGTTTTTTTCATTATGAGTGGGTTCATCATTACACATGTGTATCAGAAGAGTTTTCAAGAGGAATTGAAACTGTCTAGGTTCTGGAAATTCACTACTGCACGGTTTGCAAGAATATACCCACTGCATTTTTTGATGTTGTTGGTAATCGTGGTTTCTTATGTTGCCTCAGGCTCCCCTCCTGATGCTATTCAAAACCCAAAGGCAATACCGACAAACTTGTTCTTGATTCATTCATTCGGAATCCATAATACTTTCACATGGAACGTGCCGTCGTGGAGTATCAGTGCTGAATGGTGGTGCTACATGCTTTTCCCGATTCTGATTCAGAGTGTCGGTCGGTGGAAGAGCGTTGGCATGACAGTTTTGTTTTTTTTCTCGGTCTTGGGTTATTTAAGCATCATGTACTGGCTGCCGCAAGTGGACGCTACTGGTGCCTCAATTGC
>JANOVW010000466.1:0-1567 GCA_031417575.1 Rhodoferax sp.
CACGCCGAATTTTTCAGCGGCGCGGGCGGCCTTGATTTCGCCGTCGGCGTGTTGCATGCCGGTCATGCCCACCGGGGCCAGCGCCACCGGCATGGCCACATCGCGCCCCAGCATGGTGGTGCGGGTGCTGCGGCCTTCCATGTTCACCGCCACGCGCTGGCGCAGCTTGATGCTCTGGAAGTCGTCGCAGTTGGCCCGGTAGGTTCCCTCGGTCCAGGAACCGGAATCCGCGTAGTCGTAAAACATGCGCGGCACGCGTTTTTGCGCCAATACGCGCAGGTCTTCAATGTTGGTGATGACTGTCATCAGGTGCTTTCGACGAGGTGAATGGGCCTGATGTTAATTCACCTTGTTTTGCCGCCTGAGGCAGCCGTTTGATCGTCTGGCCCCGCGCTACAGCATCTTCTGGATCAGTGCACCCTTGAACAAAACCGGCCCGGTGGGCCCACCCGCGCTGGGCACGCCGCCTTTGGGCTCCAGGCTGATGGCCAGGGTGGGCACCTCTTTCACGTCTTGCACATCGGCGGCCAGACGCAGCAGTTTCTCGGTGCTCAAAACGCCCAATGATTTGGGCGCGCCAGAACCCGGCAGCGCCCATAACTGCAAGGAGCGGTCTGCCGCCTCCTGGAAACCCCCCACCCGTTGCAAGGTGAGGCGTTTGGTTTTGGGATCGAACGTGACCAACACGGATGCCTGCGATTTGTCGTCTGCCAGCACCGCCACGTAGTCGATTTGCGGGGCAGACTGCAAACGCGCCTGCAGTTGGGCGATTTCGCCACCGAGTTGCTCGCGAACGTTCACACTGGCCACGCCGATGACCAAGGTGGCCGCCACGCCTGCCGCGGCGGCACCGCGCCACACCAGCAGGTTGCGCCACCAGCCGCCGGGGCTGGCGTTCGCTTGTTCCGCCCGGGTCGGTTGGCTGCGAGCAGTTTGCATGGCCTGCGCGTCTTGTTCGCCTTGCAGCAGGTTGCTGATACGCGTCCACACGGCCGCATGCGGCTGGGTGGCGGGCTGCAGCTCGCTGATGGCGCCCATGCGCGATTGCCACAACAGCGCGGCCACACGCACGCCAGGGTGCTCGCGCGCCAGGGTTTCAAAACGGCGGCGTGCGCCGCCACGCAAGGTGCCCAGGGCGTAGGCCTGAGCCAGGCGTTCCAGCAGTTCGGGTTTGTTTTGCAAGTTCATGGTGCTGCCTTTGCGCGGGCCATCAGGCAAACTGCGCCATGCACAAGCGCAGTTGGTCCAAACCCCGGCGTATCCAGGTTTTTACGGTGCCCAGGGGCAGCTTCAATTGAGCGGCCAATTCACCATGGCTCAAGTCGCGCAGGTAAGCCAGGCTGACCACTTCGCGTTGTTTGTTCTCCATCTTGTTCAGACACTGGTGCAAGGCCCAGGCTTGTTCGCTGGCCAGTGCGGTGTCCAAAGGGGTGGGCAGATCAGCGGCCAAGCTGTCGGCGAGGTGTTCGTCGAGTTCTTGCGTGACGTGGGTGCGCTCGGCCGTGCGACGGCGCAAAAAATCGAGGGCGCGGCTGCGCACGATCAGGCCCATCCAGGCCATCGGCGG
>JANOVW010000467.1:0-1895 GCA_031417575.1 Rhodoferax sp.
ACGACAACGCCCGTTAAACGGCCTTGGGCTTCTTCCAGCGCGGTGATCTGGCCGATCATGAACTTCATCTGCCCGGCTTCACACAATGCACGCATTTTGGCCACGCTGGCGGGCGCTGCAGCGAAGCCATCGCGGCGGTGCAGCAGGGTGACTGATTTCGCTTTGAGTGGTCCTTCGTTCAGGAAATCCAGCGTCCAGTCCAGGGCAGAATCGCCGCCGCCCAAAATTACCACGTCTTGCCCGGCAAAGGTCGCCCGGTTTTTGACTTTATAAAAGACCTGGGGACTGGCCGAATCAGCGTCAGCGAATTTGCTGACCCCTTCGACATTCAGCAATCGCGGCTGGAACGCGCCCATACCGGCTGCAATAAACACTGTTTTGGACAAAAACCGGGTGCCCGCTGAAGTCTCGACCAAAAAACGGCCATCTTCTTGCTTGGCCAGGGTGCTGACTTCCTGGTTGTAGTGAAAGGTGGCGCCAAAGGGTTCGATTTGTTTCATCAAACCGTCGGTCAGCTCTTTGCCGGTGCAAACCGGTATGGCCGGAATGTCATAAATGGGCTTGTCGGGGTACAACTCAATGCATTGGCCACCGGCGTAAGGCAGCAGGTCAATCACATGGGCCTTGATCTCCAGCAGGCCGAGTTCAAACACCTGGAATAGCCCAACCGGGCCCGCGCCGACGATGACGGCGTCCGTCTCAATGATGTCGGCCATGGTCAGCGCACCAAAAACTGCAGCTTGTCGGTGCGGTCTTTCCAGGCCTCGGCATCGGCCGGGGCGGCCTTGCGTTTGGTGATGCTTTTCCAGCTCGTCAGTTTGGCCAGTTCAGCGTTGATTTTGGTCATGTGCTGCTGGTCGGCCGGCACGTCTTCTTCGGCGTAAATGGCGTTGACCGGGCACTCGGGGATACAAACGGCGCAGTCAATGCATTCGTCCGGGTCGATGGTCAGGAAGTTCGGGCCTTCGCGGAAACAATCCACGGGGCAGACGTCCACGCAATCGGTGTGTTTGCAGTTGATGCAGGCTTCAGTAACAGTATGGGTCATTTAGGCAATTCTATAAATCCAGCATCTGATTTTATTGCACCAGCAAAGCCCCGGAGGTTTTGTGGCTGGCGGTATCCACCAAAACCAGCGAACCCAGCGCGCGTGAGCGCAAAAAGGGCAGGGTTGCCAGGGGTTCTTGCAGCATGATTTCGACATGGCCTATGGCGTTGGGGTCAATACGGTCAGCCGCTTCCTCTGCCAGGGTTTCGATTTTCAATTTGTGCACGATGCGTTTGATTTTGGCTTTGACCCAGCGGTTGCCGTGCAAGGCCAGGTAGGTGCGCCCGGCAACCAGGGGTTCGTCGTCCATCCAGGCGACGGTGGCGCTGATGTCGCGGCTGGTGGTGAAGGCCGCGTCTTGAAGGATCCAATCGCCCCTGGACACGTCGACTTCATGGTCGAGCACGATGCCTGCACTGTGGCCAGCGGCGACGTCGCCCTCGGTCCGCACGTGGTTCAGAACCCGCGCCACGGTGGCCGTTTGGCCGCTGGGCAGAATGGAGATTTTTTGCCCAACGGCGGCCAATCCGCTGGCCACCTTGCCCCAATAAACCCTGCGGCCTTGGCTGGTGTCGTTGCTGCTGGAGAATTTTTCGACCCATTGCACCGAAAACGCAAAGGGCAGATCAGCTTCAGCCTGGGTGGCCGGCAGCTGTTCCAGAATTTGCAGCAGGCTGGGGCCGCTGTAACCGCACCAGCGTGGCGTAGCGGTTACCACGTTGTGGCCCTTCAGGGCTGAAATCGGCACGGTGGCGCTGAACTGGATGCCGGCCTGTTGGGCAAACGCTGTGAGCGCGGCGCTGATGTGGGCAAACCCGACTGCCGGGTCGGCAATCGCATCGAGCTT
>JANOVW010000468.1:0-3745 GCA_031417575.1 Rhodoferax sp.
GATCATCCGCGCCTGCGTCGAAAAACCTGTTGAGATCGCCACCCGCCTGGGCACCTCGGTCGGCCTGCTGCACGTGGCCGCCCCGCGCGTCGCCCAGATCATGATGAACACCACCTTCCGCATGTTCCCCGACAGCGCGGCCGCCAAAGGCGAGAAGGGCGGCGACAAAAAGCAGTCACTGTCGCCAGAAGCGATTGCGATGGCTTCAATGATGCAGGGGATTCATTTCTGACCTGGCGCACGCTTTGCCAGCACCAATGAGTTGCAGGCCTTTTGGAAATTGGTCGTGAAGATCGGGTTCGTGCGACGGTTTGTTGGGCTCGCAATTGCAATCACGGTGGGCTCACCAATGGCACAACTTGCAGTTGTGCCACTGGTCGATCCCTCGCCGACCTTTTTCCAGTTCACGGCTGTAGGCGCGAACTGCCCAGTACCCTCGGGGCTCATCGGCCACGCCGGGTTGTCTGTCCAGGCATTCCGTGAGGAAGATATTGCCATCGCCCAGGCATTCAAAAACGCGCAAAAAGTCAATCAGCTCTACACCCATTCCCCGCTGGTGAACTCATCGTTGTGGGCAACGGTGCAAGGCCGGGTTGTCACGATTGAGGGCTGTGTGGCAGGTGATGTGCCACTCGGGTATGACTCTGCGTTCATCCGCACGCAAATTGAAACCATGGTCAAGGCCGTGCCGAATGTTTTGCGGGTAGAGGTGCTGATTCGCACAGGGGCCCAGGCCCGGGCCGGTCTGCCGGTGCCCTACCGGATTCAGCCTTGAATGTCGTGGGCGCGCGCTTTCCAGCGTGAAATGAACCGAAAACGGGCAATTCGGCTATGATTGACGTTTACGTAAACGTCAACTAAAAACGTGTACGGGTTTTCAAACGCGTACTGGAATCTGACCCCTGACATTGGAGCCTTGCCTGCCATGACCGATCTCGCAGCCGATTACAAAGCCCTCGCCAACTACCGCCCCAAAAACAAGGTGCGTTTCGTCACGGCGGCCAGCCTGTTTGACGGGCACGATGCGGCCATCAACATCATGCGGCGTATTTTGCAGGGGATGGGCGCTGAAGTGATCCACCTGGGGCACAACCGCAGTGTGGAAGAGGTGGTGACGGCCGCGCTGCAAGAAGATGCCCAAGGCATTGCCATCAGCTCCTACCAGGGCGGCCACGTCGAGTATTTCAAGTACATGGTGGATTTGCTGCGCGCGCGCGGCGGTGAACACATTCAGGTGTTTGGCGGCGGCGGCGGTGTGATTGTTCCGCCTGAAATTCGCGAATTGCATGCCTACGGTGTGTCGCGCATTTTCAGCCCGGAAGACGGGCAACGCATGGGCCTGCAAGGCATGATTGGCGAGATGGTGATGCGTTGCGACAAAGATTTGACCTCCTACGCGCCTCAAGACATCGCCGCGATTCAAGGCCATACAGAAGCCAGTTGGCGCAGTTTGGCTCAATTGATCACCTCCTTGGAAATTAATAAGGAAAAGGGGGAAATTGTTGAGGTAATACAAGAACAAGCAGCTACAAAAAAGGTAGCTGTTCTGGGTATTACAGGCACGGGTGGTGCGGGCAAATCGTCGCTCACCGATGAGTTGATTCGCCGCCTGCGGCTGGATCAAAACGACAACCTTCGCGTCGCGGTGATTTCTATCGATCCGTCGCGCCGCAAAAGTGGTGGTGCCTTGTTGGGTGACCGCATCCGCATGAATGCCATCAGTCCTTGGAGCGCAGGCCCCAGGGTGTTCATGCGCAGCCTCGCAACGCGCGATTTCGGCAGCGAAATCAGCGAAGCGCTGCCCGATGTGATCGCCGCTTGCAAGGTGGCCGGTTTTGATTTGATCGTGGTTGAAACTTCGGGCATCGGCCAGGGCGACGCAGCCATCGTGCCGCATGTCGATGTGCCCCTGTATGTGATGACACCCGAGTTCGGCGCAGCCAGCCAGCTTGAAAAAATCGACATGCTCGACTTTGCCGAGTTTGTCGCCATCAACAAATTTGACCGCAAGGGTTCACTCGACGCCCTGCGAGATGTGGCCAAACAGGTGCAGCGCAACAAAGAAGCCTGGACAACCCCTGCCGACCAGATGCCGGTGTTTGGCACCATGGCGGCGCGTTTTAACGACGATGGCGTAACGGCCCTCTACCAGTCGCTCAAGCCGCGTTTGGCCGCTTTGGGCGTGCCCATGCAGGCTGGCGATGGCTTGTTGCCCACCGTCAACGTGCGCCACAGCACCAACCAGACCCCGGTGGTGCCCGCCGGGCGCAGCCGCTACCTGGCAGAAATCAGCGACACCGTGCGCGGCTACAAAGCCCGCGCCCGATCCCAAGCCCGCATTGCCCGTGAAGTGCAGCAATTGCGGGCTACCGCGGTCATGTTGCAAACCGACAAGCCCGAGCGGCATCGCGCGGTTGAAGCGGTAAACGACATCGCCGAAGGCCGCGTGGCCTTGCAAGGCGCGGCCGAGCGCAAACTCTTGGCCCAGTGGCCCGCCATGCAGCAGGCCTATGCGGGCGATGAATACGTGGTGAAGATTCGCGACAAGGAAATCCGCACCGCACTGACAAGCAAGTCTTTGAGTGGCACCACCATCCGCAAGGTGGCCTTGCCGCAGTATGAAGACCACGGTGAAATCCTGAAATGGCTGATGCTCGACAACGTGCCCGGCAGCTACCCTTACACCGCTGGCACATTCGCCTTTAAACGCGAGAACGAAGACCCGACCCGCATGTTCGCCGGCGAGGGTGACGCTTTCAAGACCAACGCGCGCTTCAAGCTGCTGAGCAGCGGCATGGATGCCAAGCGTTTGTCCACGGCGTTCGATTCGGTCACGCTCTATGGCAATGACCCGCATGTGCGCCCCGACATTTATGGCAAGGTGGGCAATTCAGGCGTTTCAATCGCCACGCTCGACGACATGAAGGTGTTGTACGGCGGTTTTGATTTGTGCAGCCCGACCACCAGCGTCAGCATGACCATCAATGGCCCGGCACCTTCCATCCTGGCGATGTTCATGAACACGGCGATTGACCAGAACCTGGAGAAATTCAAAACCAACAACCAGCGGGAACCGACCGCGACCGAGACTGAAAAAATACGCGAATGGGTGCTGGAGAACGTGCGCGGCACCGTGCAGGCCGATATTTTGAAAGAAGACCAGGGCCAGAACACCTGCATTTTCAGCACCGAGTTTTCACTCAAGGTGATGGGCGACATTGCGCAGTATTTTGTGCACAACCGGGTGCGCAATTTCTACAGCGTGTCGATCAGCGGTTACCACATTGCCGAGGCCGGTGCCAACCCGATCTCGCAACTGGCTTTCACCCTTTCCAACGGCTTCACGTTTGTTGAAGCGTATTTGGCGCGGGGTATGCATATCGACGATTTCGCGCCGAACCTGAGCTTCTTCTTCAGCAACGGCATGGACCCGGAATACACCGTGATGGGCCGCGTGGCCCGGCGTATTTGGGCCGTGGCGATGAAAGAGAAATACGGTGCCAACGAGCGCAGCCAAAAGCTCAAGTACCACATCCAGACCAGTGGCCGCAGCCTGCATGCGCAAGAGATCCAGTTCAACGACATTCGCACCACCTTGCAGGCGCTGATCGCCATTTACGACAACTGCAACAGCCTGCACACCAACGCGTTTGATGAAGCCATCACCACGCCGACCGAAGAATCGGTGCGCCGCGCCATGGCCATTCAGCTCATCATCAATCGTGAGTGGGGTTTGGCCAAGAAC
>JANOVW010000469.1:0-1923 GCA_031417575.1 Rhodoferax sp.
CAAAAGATGTGGATCACCAACAGCCTGCAGGCTGACTGGATGTGCATGCTGGTCAACACCGGTGATGCCCTCAGCGCGACCGGCGGCAACCACCACAAAAACAAATCGCTCATCATGGTGCCGATGCGCGAGGGCCCTGGCCAGGGCGTGAACCGCAAACTGGTCAAGGGCATCGAAGTGGCCAAAAAAATCCGCAAAATCGGCATGCATGCCAGTGACACGGGTTTGATTTATTTTGACGAAGTGCGTGTACCCCAGCGTTACCGCATCGGCAATGAAGGCCAGGGCTTCATGTACCAGATGATGCAGTTCCAGGAAGAGCGCCTGTGGGCGGCAGGCAGCGCCATTCAGGGGCTGAACAACTGCATTGACCTGACGATTGAGTGGGCGCAAGAGCGCAAACTGTTTGGTTCGACCCTGGCCGACCAGCAGTGGGTGCAGTTCAAGCTGGTGGAGATCAAGACCGAGGTAGAAGCCCTGCGCGCGCTCACGTACCGCGCATGTGAGCTGTATGTGGCGGGGCAAGACGTCACGGAACTGGCCTCGATGGCCAAACTCAAGGCCGGGCGGCTGAACCGTATCGTGCCCGACACCTGCCTGCAGTTCTGGGGCGGCATGGGCTTCACGCTGGAAAACCGCGTTTCGCGTAAATACCGCGATGGCCGCCTGGCCTCGATTGGCGGCGGAGCCGATGAGGTGATGATGGGCATTCTGGCCAAAACCATGGGCATTGCCAAACGGCCACCGAAATGAGCGGCGCTTGCGCAGGGCTCTGCCAATGACCGCCGCCGCAGCTTTCGACCGGGCTGACGAAGAGGCCCTGGTGGATCTGGTCAAACGTTTCGCAACGGATGAAATTGCCCCCTTTGTGACCACGTGGGACGCGGCCGGGGAGTTTCCGCGCACCTTGTACCGGCGGGCGTCGGAGCTGGGTTTGCTGGGCCTGGGTTACCCCGAGGCGTTTGGTGGCACACCCGCCACGCACCGCATGAAAAGCCTGGTGAGCCAGACCTTCGCGCGTTACACCGGCAGCGGCGGCGTGCATGCCAGTTTGAATTCGCATTCCATCGGCTTGCCGCCCATCCTCAAACATGGCAGCCTGGCCTTGCAAGAGGAGATAGCACCGCCCGTGCTGCGCGGCGACAAAGTTTCCGCTCTGGGCATCACCGAGCCGGGTGGCGGCAGCGATGTGGCAGCCATCAAGACCACCGCCGTGCGCGATGATGATGACTACATCGTGAGCGGCGAAAAAGTCTTCATCACCTCGGGGGTTCGCTGCGATTACCTGACGGCTGCAGTGCGCACCGGCGAGGCTGGCAGCAAAGGTGCGGGCGGCATCTCGCTGCTGGTGATTCCGATGCACCTGTCGGGCATCAGCCGGACGCGGCTGGACAAAATGGGCTGGCTGGCTTCAGATACGGCGCATATCCGGTTTGACAACGTGCGTGTCCCCGCACGGCTGCTGGTGGGGCAAGAGGGCGCTGGTTTCAAGATGATCATGGGCAACTTCAACGGCGAGCGCCTGGGCATGGCGGTACTGGCATTGGGGTTTGCGCAAGCGTGTTTTGATGAAGCGCTGGACTGGGCGCGGCAGCGCAAAACCTTCGGTCAGCTGCTGGTCGAAAGCCAGGTGATCCGCCACAAGCTGGTGGACATGCAAATGCGCATTGCCTCAACCCAGGCCTGGTGTGATGCCCTCATCGCCCGCGCCGACGCGGGCGAGGAAACGGCGGACAAAGCCACCGCTGCCCGCTGGGTGGCAGAAGTCTGCATGCTGAAAAACCACGCTACCCAAACCATGCAGTTCTGCGCCGACCAGGCCGTGCAGATTTTGGGCGGCATGGGTTTTATGCGTGGCACCAAATCCGAGCGGATTTACCGCGAAGTCAAGGTGATGATGATTGGTGGCGGTGCTGAAGAAAT
>JANOVW010000470.1:0-2614 GCA_031417575.1 Rhodoferax sp.
CTGGTAGAATCAGCGCACCTGGAGAGATGGCAGAGTGGCCGAATGTACCTGACTCGAAATCAGGCGTACCGCGAGGTACCGTGGGTTCGAATCCCACTCTCTCCGCCAAGTCAAAAATGCTGCATCACAATGTCTCATCCAAGAAAATAATTGGCCGTCGCCAAATAGGCCGGAATGCCGATGACAATGTTCAGCGGGAAGGTGACACCGAGCGACAAACCAAAATAGAGTGAGGGGTTTGCTTCCGGAATGGCATGGCGAAGCGCGGCGGGAACTGCGATGTATGACGCGCTGGCAGCCAAAACCATGAGCAACGCTCCATTTCCGACACCCAATCCCAAGACCACGGCCAATCCCAGGGCCAATGTTGCATGCAGGACCGGGCCGAGTACGGCATAGGCGATGACCCATGGGGAGTTACCTTTTACTTGCGGCAAATTGCGCGCAGCCATCAGCCCCATGTCGAGAAGGAAGAACGCCAACATACCCTTGAAAAGGTCGCCCGAGAAGGGTTCCATGGCCGCTTTGCCCGAATCTCCTGTCAATATTCCCACAACCATCGCACCCAGAAGCAGCAATTGAGCACCATCGGTGAGTGCCTCATGAAGTACTTTCCTCAACGAAACACGACTGGTGATTTCCGGTTGAGTCAAAGCAACTGAGCCTCCGTCAGCTGCTGGTGAGGGCAGCGCACAGTGCTGCCTACGCAGGATGTTGGCAACAACAACCGCCAATACGATGGCTGGAGATTCCATCAACGCCATCGCCGCTGCCATATGGCCTCCATAGTCAACGCCTTGGGTTTCAAGGTACTGGACGGCCGTGACGAAAGTTACTGCGCTGACGGACCCGTAGGTCGCGGCCACAGCGGCAGCATCAAAACCCGACATCAATCGCTTCAGAATCCAATAGCCCAGTAGCGGAATCAGAAATGCCAAAGCAATCGCAGCACCCAAACTGGCGGCAACCTCGCCAGTCAAGCCGGAATGCGAAAGCGCGAAGCCTCCTTTCAATCCAAGCGCCATCAACAGATATAGCGATAGGAAGCGGGAGATGGCGGGCGGAATTTCAAGGTTTGACTTGACTGCGCCAGCAAACACGCCAAAGACAAAAAACAGGATGGCAGGATCTAGCATATTTTGCATCGGTAACTTCCTTTACCACCATCATAGATTTTGAAGCAAATAAAGTAAAATCGATATTTAAAGCACTATGTATAGATAAATATCTATGAATATTACCTTCCGGCAGTTGCGACTGTTTTTAGCGCTTGCCCAAACGGGAAGTGTGAGTGCAGCCGCCAAGCTGATGCATGTCACCCAACCGACTGCCTCGATGCAATTAAAGGAAATTACTCAATCGGTCGGCATGCCTCTGTACGAGGTCATTTCAAAAAAAATTTACCTCACCGATGTCGGTGTGGAGCTTGCGGGTACTGCACGCGCGATTACCCAGGCATGGGAGGGTTTTCAGCAGAGTATCGACGGCCTGAACGGGCTGACGCGGGGGAAGCTGCGGGTTGCGGTTGTCAGTACCGCCAAATACTTTATGCCGCGCCTGATTGGGTCATTTTGCAAAAAACACCCGCAAATAGACCTGTCGCTTGAAATTCTCAATCGCGATGGTGTCGTGCAACGAATGCTCGGCAACCTGGACGATCTCTACATCATGTCCCAACCGCCATCGCGCATGGACTTAGTCGATCAGATTTTTATGGCAAACCCAATTGTCGTGATCGCGGCTGCGCACGATCCGATCACAAGACAGGCCACGGTTGCCCTTGACCAGCTCGCGACCCACCGATTCATCTTGCGGGAAAAGGGCTCGGGCACGCGCATGGCAGCTGACCAATTCTTTAAAAGCAACAAGTTCAAACCCGATGTCCGTTTGGAGTTAGGCAGCAACGAGGCCATCAAGGAGTCTGTAGCCGGGGGGTTGGGAATAGGCGTGATATCCAGTCATGCCTTGCACGGGCTAAACAAGGAACATGGCGTGTCCATCATTCAGGTTGACGGGTTTCCGATCGCATCCAACTGGCATATTGTTCACCCAACCAACAAAAAGCTGTCGCCGGTTGCTGTCGCGTTCAAGCGCCATCTTCTCAAATCGGTCAATCCTCGCAAATCGCACTGACTTTATTGGTTTCATCCGTCACAGGGACGCGCGTGCACACTGACCGATAGCAGCACCTGGGCATTAACCTTGATGCATCTGGTCTCGCCGCGCCATCTGCGGAAACCACCGCCACCACAGGGCCGCAATCGCCAACGTTGCCACACCACCCACCGCCACCGAGCCAATCGCACCCCACCAAGCGGCGGTTACACCGGATTCGAATTCGCCCAACTGGTTGGATGCGCCGATGAAGATGCTGTTCACGGCGCTCACACGGCCGCGCATGTGGTCTGGGGTTTCCAGTTGCACGAGGGTTTGACGGATCACCACATTGACCATGTCTGCTGCGCCCGACAAGGCCAGCGCCAGCAACGAGAGCCAAAACACGGTGGAAAACGCAAATGCCAGCATGCACAGGCCATAAGCCACTACCGCCCAGATGAGTTTGGGACCAACCTGGCGCGCGGGTGGCCAGCGGGCCAACAGCAATGACATGATG
>JANOVW010000471.1:0-6353 GCA_031417575.1 Rhodoferax sp.
GCAGATTTCCGACAACGGTTGCGGCTTGCCCCCTGTACTGGACTGCGCCACCAGCGCTGGCAAAGGCAGAGGCTTGCGCAACATGCGCCAGCGTTGTGAACAATTCGGCGGTACGCTGCAGGTCGAGCCATTGCGCCCCCCGCAAACTGGCACCTTGGTGCGCCTGACACTGGCAAATGGCGGGTTGCAACCAACTGAATCTGCGCCCACACCATTGACCTGAGCCCAACGATGTGAATTCAGCGTGCTGCTAGCCCGAAAGGGCCACCAGCCCGCGCCGCGCGGCTTCCATGGTGGCCTCGGCCCGTGAATTGATGCCCAATTTGCGGTAAATGTCGCGTATGTAGGTACTGGCGGTATTCGGCGTGATACCCAGGATTTTCGCCGCTTCGGTCACCTTGAAGCCCTTGCCGATCAGGCGCAACACGTCTTGCTCGCGCTCTGTCAGGGGCGTGAGCGCCAGGGGTGCCGGGCCGGGGTTGGCGGCGGCTGGCCCGGCGGGGGCAGCCGGCAGGCCCAAAGCCCTGAAATGCTGCAATACCCGCAGCGCAATAGAAGGCGACAAAGCGGGTTCGCCCAGTTCAAGCCGCTGCAATTGCGCCTTGACCAAAGCCGCCGGTTGGGATTTGAGGATGTACCCCGCCGCACCCGCCCGCAATGCCGGGAACACGTGCGCGTCGTCGTCGTGAATGGTGGCGACAATGACCACGGCATCGGGCCGGGCGGCGCACAATTCGCCAATCAGGCCTTAGCTGTTGCCGTCCGGCAAACCCCAATCCACCAGTGCCAGGCCATAGGCATGGGTTTTCATCAGGGCGCGGGCACCTGCCAAGGTGGCCACGGCATCGACTTGCACCACCGCTGGCAAGGCCAGCGGCAACAACTCGGCCAGCCATTCGCGCGGCTCGTCCAGGTCTTCAACGATCGGGCGCGTGCGAAACGGTGGGGGGTGGTGCAAGCAGTCACAACCGGGGAGCATACCGCCGGACACGGGTTCTGTATCCCCTGCAAACCGGGGGGATTCCACTTTTAAATCAGTCTCGCTCGGCGATGGCTTGGACCATGTATTCCATCTTTTGCTGCAATTGGTTTTCATCGTCAGCAAATTGGAGGGCGATGGCCAAAAAATCGTCCTGGATTTCTATGAAGGCATCGACCATGTCCGGGTCAAAGTGGGTGGCGCGGCCCTGAAAGATGACTTGTACAGCCCGGTCATGCGAGAGCCCGGCCTTGTAAACCCGCGTACTGATCAACGCGTCGTACACGTCGGCAACCGCCATCAGCCGCGCCGATAGCGGAATGGCATCACCCGCCAACGCTTGCGGGTAGCCGCTGCCGTCCCACCATTCCTGGTGCGACAACGCGATTTCCTTGGCCAGGCGCAAATGCGGCACCGGCCCGCCCAAGGCTTTCTCAGCCTGCACGATCGCCTCATACCCAATGGTGGTGTGGGTTTTCATGATCGTGAACTCTTCGGCATCGAGTTTGCCGGGTTTGAGCAAAATGCGGTCTGGAATGCCGACTTTGCCGATGTCATGTAAGGGCGCAGACTTGAACATCATGTCAATTTCGCGGCGACTGAGCTGCGCCCGGTAGCGGGGGTGGGTCTGCAGTTTTTCGGCCAGCGCCTTCACATAGTACTGCGTACGCCGAATATGGTTGCCGGTGTCCATGTCGCGGGTCTCAGCCAGCATTGACATGGCCAAAATCATGGCATCTTGGGCGGCGTCCAGTTCATGGGTGCGCAACGCAACTTCGTGCTCCAGCCGGTCGGCTTTGTCGCGCAGCAAGTCGGTGCTTTGCTTCAGGGCAATGTGGGTGGCCACCCGCGCCCGCAAGATCGCCGGGCTTACCGGTTTGCTGATGTAATCGGCAGCACCCAGGTTCAGGCCCGCTTCTTCATCATCCAACCCGGTTTTGCCAGACAAAAAAATCACCGGAATATGGCAAGCCACGGGGTCGGCCTTGATCGCTCGGCACACCTGCATGCCGTCCATGTCGGGCATCATCACGTCCAGCAACACCAAATCGGGGCCTGGCGTGGCGCAGGCTAGGTGCAAACCGGTTCGGCCGTTGTTGGCCACCTTGACGCGGTAGCTGTCTGTGAGCAAGTTACAGATGAGCGACAACACGTCGGGCGTGTCGTCGACGATCAACACGACCGGTCGGGTGTCTGTAGGGGCTGTCATTGGCGAAGTTTAACGGGGTTGGCCCAATAAGTCTTCGCCGAGGCCGTGGCGGCAACTCAACGCGTAGCGTTTTGGCTCAAGCGGTCAATCAGGCCGTTGAGCTCATCGAGCGAACCAAACTGGATACTCACCTCGCCCATCTCCTGCACCCGACCCAATCGCTTCACCCGCTTTTTTACCCGCACTTCGACCTGCGCAGCAAACAAGTCTGACAGCTCTTCTTCCACGCGTTTCAAATCGCGTGATTTTTCTTTTTTGGGCTTGGGGGAGGTCAGCGAGAACTCGGCGCTGAGCTTTTTCACCAGACTTTCGGTTTCACGCACCGAGAGTTTTTTGGCCACGATCTGGTTCGCCGCAGTGATCTGGTTGATGCGCTCCAGCGCCAGCAAAGCCCGGGCATGGCCCATGTCGATGTCGCCGGCCATCAGCATGGTTTGCACCGGCTCGGCCAAATTCAGCAAGCGCAACAGGTTGGAAGCGGCGCTACGCGACCGCCCAACAGCCTGCGCGGCCAATTCGTGAGTGAGCCCAAACTCTTTCACCAAGCGTTGCAAACCCTGGGCTTCTTCCAGCGGGTTGAGGTCTTCCCGCTGAATATTTTCAATCAGCCCCATGGCGGCCGCGGCTTCGTCGGGCACCTCGCGCACCAGTACGGGCACGCTGTCCAGCCCCGCCAGTTTGGCCGCCCGGAACCGGCGCTCACCGGCGATGATTTCGTAAACCGGGCGTTCTCCCCCCCCGCCGTCCTGGGCTATGGTGGGAAAAGCTCCCGCCGCGGCTTCTTTTTCACGGCTCAAACGGGCCTGCTCGGCGCTCAGGCGCCGAACCAGTATGGGCTGCATGATGCCCTGCGCCTTGATGCTCTCGGCCAGCTCGTACAACGCGCCTTCGTCCATGCGGGTGCGCGGCTGGTATTGGCCGGGCACCATGTCGGTGAGCAGCAGCGAAGCGGGCAAGCCAGGGCCGCCCACGCCCACGGCAGCTGCGTGTTCGTCTACTTTGGGGCCCAAAAGGGCTTCGAGCCCCATGCCCAGGCCCTTGAGTTTTTTGGTTGCCATGGTGGTCTTTTTGAGGTGAGTAAAGGAAGTTGGCTGGGTTGTCTACGGCAACTGCAGCAGCAAGGCGTGGCCTTCGGGCCATGCTCCCAAGCCAGAATCGGTGTTGATATGGCCGCGCGGCCCGATGTCTTGTAACCGGCTACCCCAGGCGCTGGCCAGATGTGCGGCGCGCTCAAAGGTGCAAAACGGGTCGTTGCGGCTGGCCACCAGCGTGCTGGCAAACGGCAGTTTTTGCAAGGCGATGGGCGACCAGCTGGGCAACATGTCCCGCACGTCGGGCCGCTCCACATCACCTGGCGCAACCAGCAGCGCACCGGCCACGCGGTGGGTACTGCGCGACACACTGGCCCAGGCGGCGACCAAGATGCAACCCAGGCTGTGCGCTGCAAAACGCACCGTTTCGTGCGCCGGCACCGCCAACACCACCTCTTCAAGCTGGATGATCCAGTCGCCCCGCAAGGGCCGCAGCCAGTCATGCTGGGCAACCCGCTGGTAGCCGTGTTGCGCCTCCCACAGGCTTTGCCAATGCAAGGGCCCGGAGTCTTGCCAACCCGGTAAAATCAGGGTTTTTTGCATTTAATAGTACTATTATTACTCGTTTTTACTACTGTTTATATATCTAACTGTGCAACTATCGCTTCAATAAATTAAGATTTTTATGGGTTCAACTGCTAGAAACTAAATAATCTGGCCATATAGCTCGTTTCTTTACCCGCTTCATGACCCGTATGATGGCCATGCGCGGCACTTCAAAGCAATTTGATACGTTCCACCATCTCGGCTGCAAAAGCGACAAACGCCTGCGCCCCTTTGCTGGAGGGGTCAAACACCACGCCGGGCAAGCCGTAGCTGGGCGCTTCGGCCAGGCGTACGTTGCGCGGAATAATCGTGCTGAACACCTTGTCACCAAAATGCTCCTTGAGCTGTTCGCTCACCTGCTGCTGCAAGGTGATGCGCGGGTCAAACATGACGCGCAGCAGGCCGATGATGGCCAGATCTTTGTTCAAATTGGCGTGCACCTGCTTGATGGTGTTGACCAAATCGGTCAGCCCTTCGAGCGCAAAGTATTCGCATTGCATCGGCACGATCACGCCGTGCGCGCTGCACAAGCCGTTCAGGGTGAGCATGGAGAGCGAGGGCGGGCAATCAATCAGGATGAAGTCGTAATCAGGGGCGACTTCAGCCAGGGCTTTTTTCAGGCGCTTTTCGCGTCGTTCGGCTTCGACCAGCTCCACCTCGGCGCCGGCCAGCTCGCGGTTGGCCCCCAAAATGTCGTAGCTGCAATTCGCCTCCACCAACTTGGCGCTGCGCACCCGCGCTTGGGCAACCGTGGCGCCTTCCAGCAACACGTCGTACACGCTGGTTTCCAGTTTGCGTTTGTCGACCCCCGAGCCCATGGTGGCATTGCCCTGCGGGTCCAGATCTACCAACAAAACCCGTTGCCCCAGCTTGGCCAGCCCGGCAGCCAGGTTGACCGACGTGGTGGTTTTGCCAACGCCGCCTTTTTGGTTGGCGATGCAGAATATTTTAGTCATGTGGCTTACTTGGAGACCGCGAGTTTGATGCCAAACCCGATCAGGCAAACCCCGGCGATTTTTTCAAGGGTGCGGCCCAACAAAGGGTTGGCGCGAAATTTGGAGGCCAAAAAATACGTCAACATAACGGAGGTGAGGCCATACAAAAACATCAACGCTCCGCTGGTGAGCGTCAGGGCCAGGTAGGTCGTCATGCCCTGGTGTTTGATCGGGTCGATGAACAAAGGGAAAAACGCCATATAGAAAACGATGGCTTTGGGGTTGAGCAAAGTGATGACGAGGGATTGTTTGAAGTAGTGGCTGGGCCGGATATGCAGCACCGGTGCATCACCCGGTTTGGCCAGCAGCATTTTTGCGCCCAACCAGGCCAGGTAAACCGCTCCACCCCACTGGATCGCCGAAAACGCTGTGGGATACGCCGCCAACACGGCCGCCACCCCGGCAATCGCCGCCCACATCAAAATTTGGTCGCCCACGAAAATCCCGAAAATGGAACCAAAACCGCCCTTGATGCCGCCTTTGGCGGTAGACGTGATCAGCGCCAGGTTGCCAGGGCCGGGCACGAGCAAAAACAACAGGATGGTGGCGACATAAGTGCCGTAGTCTTCAATGCCAAACATGGGGAAGTTTTGTGTTGCGAAAGCCGGGAAATCGGGGGGAATTCACTACCGAGTTTACGTTATGGGCGTGGTGGTTTGGCGGTGCTGAAATACTGCACTTTTTCGGTTAATCGTAGCGCGGCACCCAGAGCCAGAGTGCGGTGGGCTTGGCGGCGTGCAGCAGGGTAACCCACGGGTTTGGATCCCGGCTCTCTTTGCGAAGAACAGCAGCGGACGAACCGGGTTTAGATTCTGGCTTTCATTGCGACGAGCAGCGGCGCGACACCGAAAGCGGCTGCGTACGTGTCCCCCGACGCGGGGAAGCTCGCTTCGCCTTGCAAGTGACAAAGGGCGCGTCTCCTCCTTGACCTCCCGCAGCCGCTTTCGGTGTTGCGCCGCTTTTGGGGTTGGCGGTATCTGAGTTGACTTTGCATGGATGAACTACCGGACCGTGTTTGCCAGAAGAGTTGGCTGGCAACGCCAACCAACAGCGCTGCCGCAAAAGCACCGAACGACCATCGTGGCTCCGCACTGGCTTGTTGATTTGCTCACACTCGCCGAAATCACCCGCCCAAAAGAAGAGGCCCTGCCCAAAACACCAACAAGCGCTTGAGCTAATCCAAGGCGGCTGCGGGAGGTCAAGGAGGAGACGCGCCCTCTGGGCAGGCGAGGCGAACGGCTGTCTGCCGCGTCGGGGGACACGTACGCAGCCGTCTTGGGTTAGCTCATGCGCGCCGACCCAGAGCCAACCTGGACTTTCGGCTTTTCGCAGGTACGCAAACAACCACAACAACTTCTCGGGCCTTTACTTGCGCGCGCCACCAGAACCAACACTCCCTTGTGCTAGCTCTTTCGCATCCAAACAATACAGCGCTCCGCATCCAAACCCGGTACCACCAGTTGTTCCACGTGAAACACCTTCACGCCCTGGGGTAAAGCAGCCAATTCGTCGGCGGGGTGTTTGCCTTTCAT
>JANOVW010000472.1:0-2924 GCA_031417575.1 Rhodoferax sp.
GAGATGCCGTCGATCACGTCACGGCCATCATGCGTTTTGAACATCATGCCGTCTGCCCCGACGATGACGCGCGG
Organism: Rhodoferax sp.; assembly: GCA_031417575.1. Lineage (GTDB taxonomy): Bacteria > Pseudomonadota > Gammaproteobacteria > Burkholderiales > Burkholderiaceae_C > JANYCG01. The sequence goes on from JANOVW010000472.1 coordinate 75, forward strand.
GTTCTCGGCGAAGCCGCGGTTGGGGGTGAATGGCAACCAGTGGTTGTCCATGTTGAAGTCAATTTTGGCCATGGTGGTCTCCGATCAATGGGTTTGTTGCCTAGGCGCTCTTGGGCAAACCGCCATCATGCCACTGAAAGCGGCGAACTAAAAGCATGCGTGCGGGTGCCAGCACCAAACTGCGACAATTGAACGCATGAATTCACACTTTGTTTTGACACTCGCCTGCCCGGACAGGGTGGGCTTGGTGCATTCGGTTTCAGGTTTTTTGGCGCAGCGCCATTGCAATATTGAAGAAGCCGCGCAGTACAACGACAAAGGAACAGGCCTGTTTTTCATGAGGGTGCAGTTTGCCGCTGCGCAAGGAACCGCTGCTGATCTGCGCGCCGAATTAACTGAATTTGCCGCGCCGTTTCAGATGACCTGGCAATTGCATGGCAGCGAAGTGCCGATGCGGGCGGTGCTGATGGTCAGCCGTGATGGCCATTGCCTCAATGACCTGCTGTTTCGCTGGAAAAGCGGGTTTTTACCGCTCGATATTCGGGCCATCATCTCCAACCACCGAGATTTTTACCAGCTGGCGGCCAGCTACAACGTGCCGTTTCACCATGTTCCGGTTGCTGCCGCCAGCAAAGCCCAGGCCGAAGCAAAGGCCTACGATGTGATTGAAGCCGAGGGTGCCGAGTTGGTGGTGTTGGCGCGGTATATGCAAATTCTGAGTGATGATTTGTGCCGCAAATTGGCCGGCCGCGCCATCAATATCCACCATTCTTTTTTGCCCAGCTTCAAGGGCGCCAAGCCCTATTACCAAGCGCATGAGCGCGGTGTCAAGCTGATTGGTGCAACGGCACACTACGTCACCGCCGATCTGGACGAAGGCCCGATCATCGAGCAAGACGTGGCCCGTGTGGAGCACGGCGCCACGGTCGAAGACCTGACTGCGCAGGGCCGCGATACCGAAAGCCAGGTGCTGGCGCGGGCTGTCAAATGGCACAGCGAGCACCGTGTATTGCTCAACGGCCATAAAACCGTTATCTTTAAATAAACGTCTCCCAACGCTTCCAAGCCACAGTAAAAAAGGTATCCAACCATGGTCACTCAAATCACAGGTAATGTCGTAAAACTTGCTGCAAAAGCGTTGGTCAAGGCAAAACCAGTAAGCCGTATCGTCACCGGAAAAATTCCGCATCCTGTCGCAACCGCGAAAATCCATTTGGCCGCTGCCCATCGCCTTGCCGCCTTGCACGAGCTCGAAGAAGGCATCGACAACCATTTCACTGTAACGGTGCCCGGAAAACCCGACCAGTTCCTGATCTTGCCATTTGGTGTTCATTGGTCAGAAGCCAAAGCCAGCGACATGATGATTTTCAATGAGGCCGGACAAACGATTTCAGGGCGTGGCCCGGTGGAACTTTCGGCCAAATGTATTCACGCGCCGATTCACCGCATCACCGGCACCCAGGTGGTTTTGCACACCCACCAAACCTGGGCCACCGCACTGAACATGCTGCAAGACAACCGCCTGCACCCGACCAGCCAGACATCGGCGTTTTTTCACGGCCATATTGCCTATGACGACGTGTATACCGGGCTGGCGGATAGTTTGGAAGAGGGCGAACGCCTGGCAAAGGTGCTGGGCAAAAAACACATCATCTTCATGAAAAACCACGGTGTGCTGGTGGTGGGCGATTCCGTGGCGCAGGCTTATCGGCGGCTCTATCGGCTGGAGCGGGTCTGCCGCATGCAACTCATTGCCATGGCCGCCGCACCCACAACCGGCAAAAAACTGGCGGTTTTGAGCGACGAGGTGGTGGCGCGTGTGCAGGCTATTAACCCGGACGACAGCCACAGCCGGGCTGACCGCGAGCGCCTGTTTTTTGATGCCATGCTGCGTATTTTGGATGAAAAATCAAAATCATATAGAGCATAGTGAATAAAGTATGATATTGTTGAATAATTAATTGCACAATTAGCTACTCTAAATGTAGTAAAAATGATGCTATTTAACTACTAATTTCGTTAAATTTGCTAATTTAGAGAAACATTCGCGTTGCTGCACCATCAGCCCAGCATGAACTCAACACAACTTTTATGGACGCTAGTAGCCACCCAGCTGGCATTGATGGGTTTGGCCTGGACTGCTGCGGTTCCCATTTCGCGCGGTTATCGGGGTGGCATCGTTGGTTTGGTGGCGTTCAATTTGGTGCTGGGTTTGAGCTTCTTGCTGATTGCGCTGAGAAGCGACTTGCCCTATTTCGTCGGCCATAGCCTGTCAAACATCCTGGCGCTTTGGGCGATTGTGGCGATCATCCAGGGCGCCTCCCAGTTACTGAAATTCCAGATTTCCCAGGTCGAAATTTGGGTCGTCATGGTGTTGGCCGGTTTGGGGGTTTTAGGTTTTGGCCTTGGTGTGTCGACCGCCAGCTGGCGTGCGTTGGTGCTGATTCTGGCCGTGGCCTGGTTGTTGGGCCGGACTGGCCTGAAAGTGCTGAATGTCAAACCCGAACCGCATTTGCGCGGCCCAGTCAAAAGCATCGGGTTTGTCAGCCTGGCGGCTGCGGCCGTGTTGTTGATGCGGGTGCTGGCGGGCATCGTGACGCGGGAGTCGATTGAGTTCAACGCGACGGATCGTTTGACCGTTGCTTTGCCATTTGCCGTGTTGGTGGGCGCCTCACTGGTGAACCTCGGGTTCGCCTACCTGACCATTTCAACTGTGGTGATGAGCTTGCGGACCCGCGCCTTTACCGATGAACTGACGGGCTTGCTGAACCGCAAAGCCATCACCGACGAAATTGGCCGAGCCTGGGCGCGTTTCACCCAAACGCGCCAACCCTTTGTGATGATCGCCCT
>JANOVW010000473.1:0-1788 GCA_031417575.1 Rhodoferax sp.
GGTGGCGCTGGTGCCGGCTTCGATGGCGTTGCTGCGAAAGGATGCGGTTCAGCTGTGCACGCTGGTGCAGTCGCAGATTTCACTCAGCCCCCAACAAATCGCCGGCGCAGCGCCGGGGCCCAAACTCAAATCAGCCGCCACCTCTGAAAAACTCAACGGTGACGTGTACGTGTTGTGGCGCAAGGCCGATGTCAGCCCGGCGGTTACCGAGTTTCGCAAGGCCTTGCTGGAATGGGCGCACGAACAGGTGCTGGACTAGCCCGGATATAGTGACGGGTGTGGGTGTTGTAGGTATATATATTTATTTTCAAATTTATTTTTTTAATTATTGTGCTTTTGTTAAGATTTTAATTGCACTATAAGATATTAAATTAATAGTAAATTAGTACTTTAAATATATAAATATTTTGTAAATTTAAAATAATTTTAGGATTTTCATGAAAATTTATCGCATTGGCTGCATTCCAGGCGACGGCATTGGCAAAGAGGTGATTCCGGCCGGGCAAACCGTGCTGGAGGCGTTGGCGGCTGCCAGCAACACCTTCCGCTTCGAATTTGAATCCTTCGGCTGGGGCGGCGATTGGTACCGGGCCCATGGCGAAATGATGCCGAAGGATGGCCTGGATGCCATCCGCCACAAAGATGCCTTGTTGTTTGGGTCCGCCGGAGACCCGAACATTCCTGATCACATCACCCTGTGGGGCCTGCGCCTGAAGATCTGCCAGGGGTTTGACCAGTACGCCAATGTGCGGCCCACACGCATCTTGCCGGGTATTGACGCGCCGCTGAAGCGCTGCAAACCCGAAGACCTGAACTGGGTCATCGTGCGGGAAAACTCCGAGGGTGAATACGCTGGCGTGGGTGGCCGCGCCCACCAAGGCCACCCGATTGAAGTCGCCACTGACATGAGCATCATGACCCGCGCTGGCGTGGAGCGCATCATGCGCTATGCCTTCAAGCTGGCCCAGTCGCGCCCGCGCAAGTTCCTCACCGTGGTGACCAAAAGCAATGCGCAACGGCATGCGATGGTGATGTGGGATGAAATCGCCCTGCAAATCTCCAAAGAATTTCCGGATGTGACATGGGACAAAGAACTGGTCGACGCCATGACCGCCCGCATGGTGAACAAACCCTCCACCATCGACACCGTGGTCGCCACCAACCTGCATGCCGATGTGCTGTCTGATCTTGCCGCCGCGCTGGCGGGTAGCTTGGGCATAGCGCCCACCGGTAACATCGATCCTGAGCGCCGTTACCCCAGTATGTTTGAGCCCATCCACGGTTCGGCGTTTGACATCATGGGCAAGGGCTTGGCCAACCCGGTAGGCACCTTTTGGAGCTGCGTGATGCTGCTCGAACACCTGGGTGAAACGGCGGCGGCCGCCCGTCTGATGGCGGCAATTGAAGGCGTTACAGCCGATACGCGGCTGCACACGGGCGACCTGGGGGGCCAAGCCACCACGGCTCAGGTGACCCAAGCGGTTTGTGCGGCACTGGCCGCGAAGTGACAGAATGCGCACACCCACCCAGGAGACATTCATGAAACCTTTTATCACCGCCATCACCTTGGCCCTCGCGGCATTGGCGTCGCCACAGACATTCGCGCAGGCCTGTCCGGATAAAAACGTTCAGTATTTCCAGGCTTTCCCGCCGGGGGGTGAATCTGACTTGTCGGCTCGCCACCAGCAAATGGTTCTGAAGAAAAAGTGCGCCGCGATTGAAACCATCATCCAGTACAAAGCCGGCGCCGGCGGTGCCCTGATGTGGAGCCAGATGAACCAGTTGCCG
>JANOVW010000474.1:0-7295 GCA_031417575.1 Rhodoferax sp.
CCACGGCAAGAAAAAGCATGACGATTGATCGGCGCAAAAAGCCGGCCTGTCATCCCGTAACCCTGCCATGCCTGCCCTGACCATCCCCCAGCTGGAAACCGTTTACGACACACTGGCCGAGGCGATTGACCAGGCTGGGCCGCGGCAGTCTGAATTGTTTTTAACCAAGCTTTGCCTGCTGCTGGCCAACCGTATCGGCGACGATGCCGCCTTCGCGGACGATGTCAAAGCCGCGCTGGCGGATTTGATGCCACGCGGCACCGCCTGAGGCACTTGGGCCCCAGCCAGGTTCACGGTTTTGACGACTGCCGCGCCAACAAGGTGCGCCGCGCGAATCGCACCGCCGTCACCCCGGTGCGCGCCGGTGCGCTAGAAGGCATGACGAGCACACAGTCGTCGTAAGGGGTTACAACCGGCTCGCCGTCATTCCACGCGATCACCGTGCCGGCTTTGGCGATGACATCCAGCCCCCGGTAAACCTGGGCAAAACTGAAATTACCCGATGCCGCCACCACCGGCCCGGTCACGTGCAAGGCCCATTGTTCGGGCGCGTCTGGCCCAAGCCAGCCCGGCAGCAAGGTGTTCAGCGCAGTGTGCGGCAATGCGCCTGATGCCGCCAAAAACCGCACACACTGGTCTTGTGCCACCAGGCGGCTGGCCAACTCGCCATGAAAGCCGCATTCGATCAACAACGAACGGCTGCCGTTGTCCTCCCGTTGGCCAAAGCGGCCGTAATCGCGCATGCGCACGCCGTCTTGGTGGCCGGCATCCACCACCACATGAGCCGGCGCACCCATCTGCTGCGCCAATGCCAGGTTACGCGCCTGCACGCCGACCAGCGCCAGCGGCGGGCCCCCGTCATGCATGGAATGCAGGTCCAGCAGCCAATCAGCGGCTTGCACGAAGGGGCGCAGCGCCGCAGCGCGCCGCCGCTCCAGCGTGTTGCCCGCCTGCATGCGTTCATCGATCCACTGGCGGTTCAGGTCTTCTTCGACCAGCCGAGAGGCATGGTTGTTGCTGGCATCAAAGCGGTCGAACGCGTCCAGGTTGCAAAAGGCCAGCGTCAGGCTGCCTTGCAGCGGACGCACGCCCGCTTGCAGCAATCCCAAGAGCGCCCAGGCACCGCACAGTTCATTGCCGTGCACCAGCGCCGAGATCATGACGTGGCGGCCTGGCTGGCCCGATGCAAATTGCCAAACGCCTGGCGTGCCGGTGTTGCCACCGCGCCAGGCCGCGAGGTCAGGGCAAGGCAGTTCGAAGTTCATGGCTGGGGCTGACATGCGCTCAAACGCCAACCGCCGCTTGCAGCAAATCGCGCGTTTTTTGCGCCTCGCGCCGCGCCGCGTTGGCAAAGTCGTCAGCCGCCGAAGCGTACAAAATCGCGCGGGACGAGTTGACGATGATCTGCCCCTGCGCGGTGCGCCCCGCCTTCACCGTGGCCACCGCGTCGCCGCCCTGCGCCCCCACGCCGGGGATCAGCAATGGTAGCGAGGGCGCAATGGCGCGCACGCGCTCAATCTCAGCGGGATAAGTGGCGCCCACCACCAGCCCAAGCTGGCCATTCAGGTTCCAAGGGCCTTGTGCCAGTTTGGCGACGTGCTCATACAACAGCGGTGAACCTTCAACCGACGACAAACGCTGGTTTTGCAAATCGTTGCCGCCGGGGTTACTGGTGCGGCAGAGCAAAAATGCGCCTTTGCCGTCAAACTTCAAATACGGTGCGACGGAATCAAAACCCATGAAGGGCGAAAGCGTGACGGCATCGGCTCCGTAGCGCTCAAACGCCTCGATCGCGTATTGCTCGGCAGTGCTGCCGATGTCGCCGCGTTTCGCATCCAGAATGATGGGCACTTGTGGCGCCACCCGGCGCATGTGCTCCATCAGCCGCTCAAGCTGGCCTTCGGCACGGTGCGCGGCAAAGTAGGCGATTTGCGGTTTGAAGGCAATCACCAGGTCAGCCGTGGCATCCACAACGGCGGCACAAAAATCGTAAATCTTGTTGGAATCACCTTTGAACTTGCCGGGGAAGCGGGTGGGTTCGGGGTCAAGCCCAACGCACAACATGGATTGGTTTTGGCGCTCGGCGTCGCCCAGCATGTCAAGAAAAGTCATGCCTGCATTGTAGGAAATGCAAATTTCAAAACCTGCGATAGGCAGGCGGGCCAAACTCACGACAATTGCGCCATGCACAAACTCTCGCAGCGCCAATGGGTGGTTTTGGTGGTTCTCACCATTGTCTGGGGCATCAACTGGCCGATCATGAAGATGGGTGTGCAAGACTTTCCGCCGTTTACCTTTCGGGCGATCGCCACCACCATCGGTTTACCCCTGCTAGCCCTCACCCTGTACCTGCTCAAGGTGCCATTTGCGGTGCCGCGCGATCAATGGGGCGAGCTGTTTTGGCTGGCCCTGTTCAATATGGTGCTGTGGCACGGGCTGATCATTCTGGCGGTGGGTTCACTCACCAGCGGGCGCGCTGCGATATTGGGCTACACCATGCCAATTTTTTCGGCCCTGTTGGGTGCTTTTGTATTTGGCAACCGCCTGAGCGCCCGCGCTTGGCTGGGCGTGGGCGCGGCGGCGTTGGGGGTGGTGTTGCTGTTGTGGCACGAGCTGACGGCTCTGTCGGGCCGACCAGTGGGAGTAGCCACAGCCTTGATCGCTGCCGCTTTTTGGGCCCTGGGCACCCACAAATTGCGCCGCACCACGTTAACCGTGCCCACCCTCACCATCGTGTTTTGGATGACGGCACTCACCCAGGTGTCGATGGTGCTTTTGTCGGTGACGTTTGAACAGCCGCGCTGGAAGACCCCTTCGGCCAGTAACTGGTTTGCCATTGTGTTCAACGGCACGCTGGTTTATGTGTTCTCACAAGCGGCCTGGTCTTACCTCGCCCGCTCCCTGCCGCCAGTCGCCTCCACCCTGAGCGTGATGCTGATCCCCATCGTCGGGGTGATGAGCGGCGCGTGGTGGCTCAATGAAATCCTGCACTGGCAAGACTGGGCCGCCGTCGGCCTGATGATGGTGGCCATTGCCTCGGTGCTGCTGCCGCAGAAATCGTCCGTGTAGGCTGGCGTTTGCAGGGCCAAACGCCTTTTCATTCACTTCGCTGTAGGTGCGCACTTACGCCTGAACCCGTTGCAGCCTGATGGCCTGCCTATCCGGTTTCGAAAAAAATGGCATCAATCCAACCGTGAGCACCCAATGAAAATACAAGCCCAAACCAACGACCAACTGACGCGCCTGTGCGAGCTGATCGAGCCCATCCACATCGCCATGTTGACCACCGTGGGGGACGATGAGGCGCTGACGAGTCGGTCCATGTCGGTGCTTGAAGTGGATAGCCAAGGCAAATTCTGGTTCTATACCCGTGCGAGTTCACAGAAAGTCAAGCATTTGCACCCGATGAACTTGGCCTTTGCAGACATGGGTCGCTCAAATTATGTTTCCATAGCAGGGTCTGGCCTGCTGGTGCGTGACGCGGCGCGTATTCGTGCCTTGTGGACGCCGTTTGCCAAGCCTTGGTTTCCCATGGGACCAGATTCTGCCGACTTGGCCCTGATTGAATTTACACCCGACACGGTAGAATTTTGGGATGCCCCGAACAGCAAAATGGTGCGGCTTTTCGCCGTGGCAGCTTCTGTGGTCGCTGGCCGGCCGGTTGCCATGGGCGACCACGCCATGCTGACGGGCCTTGCGGAGAATTGACCGCAACAGCGGCGAATTTTTGCGTATGCTGTGCATCGGCAACCAGAACTCCCGCAGACGACTTTTCAGGCCCAACCTTTTGACATGATCAAATATTCAGTTGCATACGCGGCGACAGCCATCTCAATGCTTGCATTGGATGTGTTGTGGATCGGGTTTATCGCGAAGCCCCTTTATCAAAGCGGCATTGGCCATCTGATGGCCGCGCAACCCAAGTTGTGGGTTGCCGCCTGCTTTTATGTGATTTATGCGGGCGGCCTGATGTACTTTGCCGTCCATCCCTATGCAACTTCCGCCGGTTTGGGCAAGGTGGCCGCGACAGCCGCATTGTTTGGCTTGATTGCCTATGCAACTTACGATTTGACCAACTGGGCTACCCTCAAAGACTGGCCAACCAGTGTTGCCTTGGCAGATATGGCCTGGGGCAGCTTCGCGAGCGCATTTTCTGCGCTGGCAGGTGCTTGGGTGTTGCGCCGGTTGACCGCAGACTGAGCGTGCGAACGCCGCACAGGATCGTTTTGGAAGTGCACCGGTCAGCCATATCTGATTGGCCTGCCCAACGTGTTTTCAGCTCGCCGCTTCTCTGCCTGCCGGCCCAGTGTGACAACATGTTTGTCAACAGCCGAAGCTCCTGCTGAAGAATTCAGCCTTTATTACAATGCCCTGCATGCACAACCTGCAACGCCTGCGCCAAGCCAGCCTGCTCGCCCGCTTCATGCTGGTAGGTTTTGTGTTGTCGCTCGGCGCGGCGATTGCTTCTCCGCTGATCAACCCGCAAGGTGTGGAATTGATTTGTGTCAGCAATGGCGTGATGAAAGTGCTGGTCATCAATGCAGAGGGCAGCAGCACGGAAGTGGAAAGCCGCATGCTGGATTGCCCAATGTGCGCCACCGTAGATGCACCGCCACCGAAAGGAGGGGCATTTGTCAAGCCAACCGCGGCGCTGCTACAGGTTTTTGATCCAGCTCCCACAGACCCGCTCACCGACCGCGCAGCGCCACCGCTTGCGCGTGGCCCCCCAACGCTGGCCTGAGTCGCTGAATTGGTCGACGTTTGCGTCGGTATTTTTTGGCGATACAGCGCGATTTTTTATTCGGGCGGGCATATCGAGCTCGCATGTTTAGCCGCTGCCTGGACAGGAGCAGTTCACCAAGCAAATTTTGGCCGCGCCGCGGTAATCCAAGTCCTTATTTACACCCCGCAGGTAGTGCATCCCAGCATGCGACCTAACTGGTTAGCTATTCATTGAACACCTTGAAAGAAATCCGATGAAACCAATCACGTTCACCCATTTGACAGTTCTTAACCCGGGTTTTATGGCCGTTTTTGCGGCATTGGCCATGAGTGCCGCAAGCAACGTTTACGCCCAGCCCGTGGAGATCAAAAATTCCTGGGTTCGCACCGCTGTACCCGGCCAAAAAGCCACGGGTGCGTTTATGACGCTTACTGCAAAAGACGGCCTGAAACTGGTCGGTGGCTCATCTCCGGCCGCAGGTGTGACTGAAATCCACGAAATGAAGATGGAGGGCGATGTGATGCGCATGCGCGCCCTGAAAGATGGCCTGCCGTTACCAGCCGGCCAAGCCGTCGAGCTCAAACCCGGTGGTTACCACGTGATGCTGATGGATTTGAAAGCGCCACTGCCCAAAGACACCTCGATTCCGCTCACCTTGGTGTTCAAGGATGCCAAAGGCGTTGAAAGCAAGATGGAAATCAAGTTGCAAGTGGCGGCGACTGCACCAGACGGCAAAAAAATCACAAGCAATGAAAATAATCAAAAACACTAAATATCTGTATGAAAAAATGGCATTTTTTTATAAATTGATGCCATAAATTGCTATGCATAATATATTATTATTGAATTTAATTTGCACTTAAATTTACTTAAATTAATAAAAATTTTAAAAATAAGATTCACCAACAAATAAACCTTTGTAGGGCTCAATCCATTGCGGCAACCCGCAGAAAAGCGGCGAAACGGGGTTTGCCCGAAGGCGTGAGGTCGCGGTAGGTGTAAGTCACCTTGCTGCCCACTGCGGGGGGCGATTTGCGCTGCTCGTCGGTGAAACCGGTGCCCAGCTTGAAGCGCTGGCCGTCATCGGTTTTCACCTCCAAAGCGCCCATCACACCGGCGTACTTGCCCTTGCCCGAAATGTGAGCCACCACCTCGGCTTCAGCGTCAGAGACTGGTTTGAGTTTGAGCAGCGCGTCGTTACGCCCCGTCAGATAGGGCGAGTTGCTGCGATGCAACATCAGCCCTTCACCCCCCTCGGCCACCACCAGTTTGAGCCGCGCCTGGAGCGAGGGCTGATCGGGTAGGCGAAACTGTTCAACGCCCTGGAATTGGCTCCAATTCGTGCCTCGCACAATCAGTTTGATGCGGGCCGCCCGCGCAGCAAAGTCGCCTTCACCACTGGGCAACTCGAAGACCAGGTATTTGATCTGTTCCCATTCGGCATCCACGGGCTGCGCTTTTCGCACCATGCCCGACAACACATCAAATTTGCCGCGGGCCAGCCACAACTCGCCATCAACCGGTACCTTGGGAAGCTTGGCCAAAAACCAGGCTGGCGCATTGACCATGCGGCCACTGCGGAATTTGAGAACCGTGCCGTCCCAGATGGCCCGCACACCATCAAGCTTTTCACTGATCAGGTACAGCGCCGGGTTGATGTTGGCCGGCGCATTTTGCGCCAACAGCACATTCGCGCTGGCATCGGCAAGGGTTTTGGCCATTGCCGGTCCCAACCAGCCTGACAACGCCCAACCACCTGCAGAAGCCGCTGCAAAAGCCAATAGTTGGCGGCGAAATGGTGCGGAGCGAAGAGGTTCGGTCATGGTGTTCCTGAATCGTTGGCAGACTGGATGGCGCGAGTCGCATGATATCGGCGGTACGTCTGGCTGAGCGCACCCATCCCAGCCTTTTGCCAATCTCTATCGAGCCACAACCCCACCAGCTGCCTTCATGCATTTAGAGCGCCTCTTGCGCCCGCCTGTCAGCCTTGTTATACTAGAAGGCTTTTCGGAATTTGCCGAGGGGTTGGGCGTTGGTGCTTCAGGGTTTGTCACGAATTCACCTGAAACACGCCCAAGCGTTATCACGGATCAGTCTAGTTTCAACGTTTAGGGACGTTTTTTCAACAATGCCAACCATCAACCAGCTCGTGCGTCAAGGCCGTGAGGTCGAGACCATCAAGTCGAAGAGTCCTGCCATGCAGAACTCTCCGCAGCGCCGTGGTGTGTGTACACGCGTGTACACCACCACGCCTAAAAAGCCCAACTCCGCCTTGCGTAAAGTCGCCAAAGTGCGCCTGACCAACGGGTTTGAGGTCATCTCCTACATCGGCGGCGAAGGCCACAACCTGCAGGAACACAGCGTGGTGCTGGTTCGCGGCGGTCGTGTCAAAGACTTGCCCGGCGTGCGTTACCACATCGTGCGCGGTTCGCTCGATTTGCAAGGCGTGAAAGATCGCAAGCAATCGCGCTCCAAATACGGCGCCAAAAAGCCAAAAGCGAAGTAATCCTTCATTTTTAGTTCCATTCAATAGGTGTTTGTCTGCTGCGTGGCGCAGAAGATAAACGTAGTG
>JANOVW010000475.1:0-8509 GCA_031417575.1 Rhodoferax sp.
GGCGGTGAAAAGTGTCATTGCAGCTGTCGTGATCAACGTGGTTTTTTTAATGATGTTTGAAGTCAGGTTCAAGGTGCCGCTGATCAAGGGCAACTGGAATCCTTTGGGTTTCCTGGGGTATTGATCTGGAAGAAATCATCGCGCATTTTAACGGCTTCAGCGTCATCCTGACGCCCATGAACCTGTTGCTCATGTTCGTGGGCATTATTTTGGGTGTGCTCATTGGTGTTTTGCCCGGCTTGGGTGGAGCCAACGGCGTGGCGATCCTGCTGCCGCTCACGTTCACCATGTCGCCCACCTCGGCGATCATCATGCTCAGCTGCATTTATTGGGGTGCCTTGTTTGGCGGTGCGATCACCTCGATTTTGTTCAATATTCCGGGTGAGCCGTGGTCGGTTGCCACCACGTTTGACGGGTATCCGATGGCCCAGCAAGGGCAGGCCGGTGTTGCACTGACGGCGGCATTCACGTCATCGTTCGTCGGTGCTTTCGTCGCCGTCGTCATGATCACCTTCATGGCACCCTTGGTGGCGAAATTTGCGCTCAAATTCGGTCCGCCCGAGTACTTCGCCGTGTATTTGCTGACCTTCTGCAGTTTCGTCGGCATGGGCAAAGGCTCGCCCTTCAAAATCCTGGCGTCCATGTGTATTGGTTTCGCGTTGGCCGCGGTCGGCATGGACACTGTGACCGGCCAGTTGCGACTGACCTTTGGCTTCACAGACCTGATGCGCGGTTTTGATTTCCTGATTGCTGTGATTGGTTTGTTTGGTATTGGCGAAATCCTGCAATCCATGGAAGAGGGCCTGGCCTTCTCGGGCAAAAGTGCCAAACTCGATTCCAAAGTGGTTCTGGAAACCTGGAAAAAATTGCCTCAATACTGGATGACGTCCTTGCGCAGTTCCCTGGTGGGCATCTGGATGGGCATCACCCCCGGCGGCGCAACGCCAGCTTCTTTTATGAGCTACGGCTTGGCCAAGAAGATGTCTAAAAACGGGGCCAACTTTGGCAAGGGCGAAATTGAGGGCGTGATTGCCCCCGAAACGGCGGCTCATGCAGCCGGCACGGCAGCCTTGTTGCCGATGTTGGCACTGGGAATTCCAGGCTCACCCACAGCTGCGGTTTTGCTCGGAGGCTTGCTGATTTGGGGCTTGCAGCCCGGCCCCCTGCTTTTTGTGGAACAAAAAGATTTCGTTTGGGGTTTGATCGCCAGTATGTACCTGGGTAACCTGGTCGGCTTGATCGTGGTGCTCACCACGGTGCCCCTGTTTGCGTCGATCTTGCGGATTCCTTTCGCCATCATTGCGCCAGTGATTGTGGTGATTTGCGCGATTGGTGCTTACACTGTGCACAGTGCCATGCTTGACATCTGGTTCATGATGCTGTTTGGTGCGATCGGTTACCTGTTCAAGAAGCTTGATTACCCGTTGGCACCCTTGGTATTGGCGTTGGTGTTGGGCGACAAGGCCGAAGATTCCTTCCGTCAAGCGATGCTGGTGTCGCAAGGCGAGGTATCGGTGTTGTGGTCCAACCCGTTGGTGGGAACCATTTCCACACTGGCCATCCTGTTGCTGGTCTGGCCCGTGATTTCGAAGCTGATTGCCAAAGTGCGGCCTGCAAAAAAGCAGGAATTCAAGGAAGAACAACCGGTCGATTAATCGCTCTGAAGCGCGGCAAGGTGTTAAATCTTGCCCCGTTGCTTCAGGCGACTCAGCGTTTCGGCAGACAGGTTGAGATAAGAGGCCAGCTCTTTTTTGGGAATGCGATCGAAAAGCTCCGGCTGTTTGCGCATGAACCGGGCCACCCGGCCGGGTGCGTCCAGCAGATGCAGGGTGATCGTGTGAGCCATGATTTCGCTCATCAACTCCATCACACTGTATTCAAACGATGCCTTGAGCGCGGGGCGCGCTTCCATAAAAGCCACCCACTGTGGCAAAGGTAGTTTGGCCACCCGCGCCTTGGTAACCGACACGATGCTGTAAGGTGTGGGAGTGCCAAGCCGCCAAGCCGCATAGCTGGTTTCCATGTCACGCTCACTGGCAAACCGCAGAATCATTTCCTTGGCCTGCGCATTGGCCACGACACGCTTCAAAATGCCGTCCAAAATGAAATATTGCTCCATCTCCACCACGCCTTGGTGCAACAAATAATCACCTTTCACGCAGTCGACGACGGTCAGCAGGCGTTCCAGTTCCATGCGGTCAGGCGCCGGAAGCGCAGCCAAATCAGAGTTTTGCGTAAGCTGAACCCGGATGACGTTTTTGTCCGGATGGTTTTCAACTGACGACATGGCGGTAGGTGTTTGAAAGTCGGGCGATCGGAGCCGAGAAATCGCGGAGGAATGGTGCTCAGAAAGATGCTGAAAGTTGACCGGGGTCAATAGTCGAACATCAATCAATTCCTATGATACAGCGACGGCGCAATCGAGCCCTTTTGATTCCTTATTGGCGAGCTTATTCACCATGACCCAAACAACCCCATCCACTGACCTCATCCAAGGTGCCGCAGAAGTAGCCACCACTGACGGTTTTCACCTCGTCATTGATGCGCTGAAACTCAACGGTATCGACACCATTTTTGGCCTTCCGGGCATTCCAATTACCGATTTGACCCGGATGGCCCAGGCAGAAGGCATGCGCGTCATTTCTTTCCGGCATGAACAGCACGCCGGCAATGCGGCGGCGGCGGCGGGCTTTCTAACTCAAAAGCCCGGTATTTGCCTGACCGTGTCGGCCCCTGGTTTTCTCAATGGCCTGACGGCGCTGGCGAATGCCACCACCAATTGTTTCCCGATGATTCTCATCAGCGGATCAAGCGAGCGCGAGATTGTCGATTTGCAGCAAGGTGACTACGAAGAGATGGACCAGCTGGCCATCGCCAAACCCTTGTGCAAAGCAGCCTTTCGGGTTTTGCATGCGCAAGACATTGGTGTGGGTATTGCCCGCGCCATCCGTTCCGCTGTGTCGGGTCGTCCGGGTGGTGTTTACCTCGATTTGGCGGCCAAACTGTTTGCCCAAACCATGGAAGCTGTGGCAGGCAAACAGTCCCTTATCAAGGTGGTCGACGCAGCGCCGCGCCAATTGCCCGCCCCCGATTCCGTGCAGCGTGCCCTGGAGGTGCTCAAAGGTGCCAAACGCCCGCTGATTTTGCTGGGCAAAGGTGCGGCCTACGCGCAGGCCGATGCCGAAGTGCGCGCGCTGGTTGAAAAATCGGGTATCCCTTACCTGCCCATGTCCATGGCCAAGGGTTTGCTGCCAGACAACCATGCCCAGTCTGCCTCCGCCGCGCGTTCCTATGTGCTGGCCGAAGCCGATGTGGTGATGTTGGTTGGCGCACGGCTGAACTGGTTGTTGTCGCACGGCAAAGGCAAAACCTGGGGCGGCAGCAAGGCCGCCACCCGCCAATTCATCCAGATTGACATTTCGCCGACCGAGATTGACAGCAATGTGGCCATCGCAGCACCGCTCATTGGCGACATAGGCTCCTGTGTCGCTGCGCTGGTGGCTGGCATGGGCACAGGTTGGGCCAAGCCACCTGTTGAATGGACATCCGCCATCTACAGCAAGCGTGATGCCAATATCGCCAAAATGGCTGAAACCCTGGCCAAAAACCCGCCAGTGATGAATTTCCACAGCGCGTTGGCGGTTGTGCGTGACGTGATCAAGGCCAATCCCGAAGCCATCTTGGTCAACGAAGGTGCCAACACCCTCGATTTCACCCGCAGCATAGTCGACATGTACCAGCCCCGCAAACGCCTGGACGTGGGCACCTGGGGCATTATGGGCATTGGCATGGGTTACGCTGTTGCGGCAGCCGTTGTCACCAACAAGCCGGTGATAGCCATCGAAGGCGATAGCGCCTTTGGTTTCAGTGGCATGGAAGTCGAAACCATTTGCCGCTACAACCTGCCCATTTGTGTGGTGGTGTTCAACAACAATGGCGTTTACCGTGGCACCGATGTCAATCAGTCGGGTGGTAAAGATGTTGCGCCAACGGTATTTGTCAAAAATGCCCGATACGACATGATGATGGCGGCCTTCGGTGGTGTGGGCGTGCATGCCACCACACCGGCTGAGCTGGGTAAAGCCCTGAACGAGGCTGTTGCCTCGGGCAAGCCCACCCTGATCAATGCCGTCATCGACGAAACGGCAGGTACTGAGAGCGGTCGCATTACCATGCTAAACCCGACCCTTGCCAAGAAGCCGTAAGAGATTGTTCATTCGCAAACCAGTTAACAGACCAGTTGGTCAAAGCCATTCAACAGGAGAAATGAAGATGTCAGTCAAACCTCTCGCCGGAATCAAAATCATTGATTTCACCCACGTTCAAGCCGGTCCTGCCTGCACCCAGATGCTGGCCTGGTTTGGCGCCGACGTGATCAAGGTCGAGCGTCCCGGCTCGGGCGATGTAACGCGCAGCCAGTTGCGCGACATGCCCAATGCAGATGCTTTGTACTTCACCATGCTCAACAGCAACAAACGGTCGCTGACGCTGGACACCAAAAAGCAGGCGGGCAAAGAAGTGCTGGAAAAGCTCATCAAGGAATGTGATGTGATGGTGGAAAACTTCGGCCCCGGTGCACTTGATCGCATGGGCTTCACCTGGGAATACATCCAAAGCCTCAATCCCGGCATGATTTTGGCCTCCGTCAAGGGTTTCAGCGACGGGCACCACTACGAAGACCTCAAGGTGTACGAAAACGTCGCGCAATGCGCGGGCGGGGCGGCTTCAACCACCGGTTACTGGAAAGGCGAAAATTCCGGCCCAACCATCAGTTCTGCAGCACTGGGTGACAGCAACACCGGCATGCACCTGGCGATTGGTATCCTGACGGCCTACATCGGCAAGCAGAAAACGGGCAAAGGCCAGAAGGTAGCGGTGTCCATGCAAGACGCAGTGCTGAACCTGTGCCGCGTCAAAATGCGCGATCAGCTGCGTTTGGACAAAGTGGGCCATCTGGAAGAGTACCCCCAGTACCCGCACGAGATGGAAGCCTTCAAAGACGGCGTGGTGCCGCGCGGCGCCAACGCAGGCGGTGGTGGCCAACCGGGCTGGATTCTCAAATGCAAAGGTTGGCAGACCGACCCCAACGCTTACATCTACTTCACCATTCAGGGGCATGCTTGGGGCCCGATTTGTGATGCCTTGGGCAAGCCCGAGTGGAAAGACGACCCGGCTTACAACACCCCCCGTGGCCGCCAGCCGCATATCATGGACATCTTTGCGACCATCGAAGCCTATATTGCCGACAAGACCAAATACGAAGCGGTGGATATTTTCCGCAAGTTCGACATCCCCTGCGCACCGGTGCTCTCCATGAAGGAATTGCTGCACGACAAATCGTTGCGTGCCAGCGGCTCCATTGTTGAAGTGCCCCATAAAGAGCGCGGCAGCTATTTCACTGTGGGCAGCCCGATCAAGTTTTCCGACACCAAACCCGAAGTCACCGCTTCACCGCTTTTGGGTGAGCACACCGACGAAGTGTTGGCGCAGTTGGGTTACGGCTCGGCGCAGATTGCCGAGATGCACAAGGCCGGCGCAGTTTGATTCCAGTGTTGAAACGGTAAAATTGAACCCTGGTCCTGTCCAGCTCCGGGCAGTGGCAACACGGACGGCGTTCAGTATTGAGCGCCGTCTTTGTTTGGATGTTTGAGGAAATTCGACAGGGGATGTTATGCAATCAACAGTGAACACGACGGCGTTGATCGCCGCCATGGCAGATGCCGTGATGGTGTGTGATGCGCAAGGGGCGATCACCTTGTGGAACACGGCGGCCCAGCGCATGTTCGGCTTTAGCGAGACAGAGGCCTTGGGCCAGTCGCTGGATATCATCATCCCGCAGCGCCAGCAGCAGCGCCATTGGGACGGCTACCACAAGACCATGGCAACGGGTGTGACCAAATATGGGAACGACCTGCTCAAAGTGCCCGCCTTGCACAAGGATGGGCATACGATGTCGATTGCCTTCACGGTTTCCCTGGTGCATGCCGCTGATGGCTCGGTTGCCGGCATTGCCGCTGTGGTGCGGGATGAGTCGGTGCGGTTTGCCCAAGACCGCGAGACGCGAAAACGCATCGCTGAACTCGAAACCCAGCTTGCCGCGTTGACCACGAAAGGTGGCCAATCATGAGCAAAGCCCTGGACGGTGTCAAGATTCTCGACTTCACCCACGTGCAGTCGGGCCCCACCTGCACCCAGTTGTTGGCGTGGCTCGGTGCCGATGTGATCAAAGTCGAGCGAGCGGGTGAAGGTGATGCCACACGCGGCCAATTGCGTGATATTCCCGGCGTCGACAGCCTGTATTTCACCATGCTGAACCACAACAAGCGCTCGATCACGCTCGACACCAAAAAGCCCAAAGGGCGCGAGGTGCTGGATGCCCTCATCAAGCAATGTGACGTGATGGTGGAAAACTTTGCCCCTGGCGCGCTAGACCGCATGGGCATCACGTGGGAGCACATTCAGGCCATCAACCCCCGCATGATTGTGGCCTCGGTCAAAGGCTTTGGCCCCGGACCGTATGAAGATTGCAAGGTGTACGAAAACGTTGCCCAATGTGCGGGTGGCGCGGCTTCCACCACGGGGTTTGACGACGGCCCGCCGATGGTCACCGGTGCCCAGATTGGCGACAGCGGCACCGGATTGCACCTGGCACTGGGCATCGTGGCCGCGCTGTTCCAGCGCAACTCAACGAACCGTGGCCAGAAAGTGTTGGCGCCCATGCAAGATGCGGTGCTCAACCTGTGTCGCGTCAAGCTTCGTGATCAGCAACGCCTGGAGCGTACCCGCACCATGCACGAGTACCCGCAGTACCCCGATGGCAAGTTTGGTGATGCCGTACCCCGTGCCGGCAATGCGTCGGGCGGTGGCCAGCCGGGTTCTATTCTGAAATGCAAGGGCTGGGAAACTGACCCCAATGCCTACATCTATTTCATTACCCAGGCGGCGGTGTGGCCAGCGGTGTGCAAAGTGATTGGTGAGCCGGGATGGGTTGAAGACGAGGCCTTTGCCACACCCGCCATGCGCCTGTTGCACCTTAAACCGATTTTCGCCCGCATCGAACAGTGGACCATGACCAAGTCCAAATTCGAGGCCATGGACATTTTGAACCAGTACGACATTCCCTGTGGGCCGATTCTCTCGATGAAAGAAATTTCCGAGGAACCAGCCCTGAGGGCCACCGGCACCATTGTCGAAGTCGATCACCCGGCGCGCGGCAAGTACCTTACCGTGGGCAACCCGATCAAGCTGTCGGACAGCCCAACCGAGGTGACCCGTTCACCCCTCTTGGGTGAACACACCGACGAGGTTTTGGCACAACTGGGGTTTGATGCAGCTTACGTCGCCACCCTGCGAGCCGAGAAAGTTATTTAGTGTTTTTAGGTCATTGATGAACCATCCCGCCAGCCGCACCATTATTCCCATCGTCGTCGCCACGCCAGCCGCCGGTGAGGTTCGTCAAAGAAAACGCGAAGCGCCCAAGGGCCGCCGAGTCGATCCGCTGGCACTGGCCGAGGTGCGGCTGTTGCTGGGCCAGCAGTCACGTCAGCCTGATCTGTTGATTGAGCACCTGCACAAAATTCAGGACCGGTTTGGCCATCTGTCATCGGCGCACTTGGCGGCGCTGGCCCAGGAAATGAAAATGGCACAAACCTCGGTTTACGAGGTGGCCAGTTTTTACCATCACTTTGATATCGTGAAAGAAGGCGGCGAAGCACCCGCGCCGCTGACCGTACGGGTGTGCGACGGCCTCTCCTGCGAAATGGCAGGTGCGCAAGACTTGTTGAAGAAGTTGCCCGCCATTCTGGGCTACGGCGTGCGGGTGATTGCCGCACCCTGCATTGGCCGGTGTGACCAAGCTCCGGCGGCGGTGGTGGGGCAGAACCCGGTGCCCCATGCCACCTGTGACAGCGTCGCCGCCAAAGTAAAGGCGGGGGAATCCAAACACCTGCCCACAGATTTCATCGACCTGGCTGCTTATCAAGCGCAAGGCGGTTATGCGCTGCTTCAGCAATGTGTAGCGGGCGGCCGCAGTGTTGAGTCGGTCATGAGCACGGTTGAAAACGCGGGGTTGCGGGGGCTCGGCGGTGCTGGTTTTCCGACCGGCCGCAAGTGGCACATTGTTCGCGCTGAGCCGGGGCCGCGTTTGATGACCGTCAACATTGATGAAGGCGAGCCTGGCACCTTCAAAGACCGGGTGTATCTGGAGCGTGACCCGCATCGTTTTCTGGAGGGCATGCTGATCGCGGCCTGGGCGGTAGGCATCTCCCACATCTACATCTATCTGCGCGATGAATACCATGGCTGCCGCGCCATGCTCGAAGCAGAACTAACCAAACTGCGCCAGGAACCACCGGTCCCCGGCATGGCGCCCATTGAACTGCGTCGTGGTGCGGGGGCCTACATCTGCGGCGAAGAATCCGCCATGATTGAATCCATCGAGGGCAAACGCGGCATGCCACGCCTGCGCCCGCCGTACGTGGCACAGGTTGGGCTGTTTGGCCGGCCCACC
>JANOVW010000476.1:0-6524 GCA_031417575.1 Rhodoferax sp.
CCAACTACCGCGCCGGCGACCCCAAAGGCTGGGGCCTGCAGCAGGTTCGGAAAAAAGGCCTGCGCGACATGGGTGGCACCTTGAGTTCAGAGCATGCCCACCAGATCAGCGTGGGTTCTGAAACATTGGCACTGCGGTGCACGCAAACCAGCCACACAGCGCTGGAACTGGCGCGTTACCTGGAAGCGCACAAGGCGGTGCAACGCGTGTTTTACCCCATGCTCGAATCGCACCCACAGCACGCCTTTGCCAAGCAGCATTTCAAGGCCGGTTCGTGGTTGTTGGCCTTTGAGGTGGGCGACGAAGCGGCCTGCCTGAAATTCGTGAACCGCCTGAAACTACCGGTGGTTGCCACGGGCCTGGGCGACACCCGCAGTTTGATCATCCCGGTTGCGCCCACCATCTTTTGGGAGATGGGGTTGGAGAACCGGCAGAAAATGGGAATTTCTGAAGGCTTGATCCGGTTCTCTGTGGGCTTGGAAGAGACGGCGGATTTGTTGGCAGATTTCGAGCAGGCACTGGGGTAGCACCTGCCCGTGTGGCGACGTAAACGCCCCTGGAGACTTGTTTTGTTTGACTCCGCCGTCGTCTGAAAACTACAAAATCCGGTTGAACCACAACACCGACAAAGCGGCGGCGGTGATGGCGAAGGCTGCGGCCAGCAGAGCCAGCAAGCCAGAGATTTCGGTTTCTTTTTTCTGCACGGTGAGGGTGGTGCTGAGACGCTCATAGACTTTTTTCAGGTCTTGCGCGGTGCCCGCATAGAAATACTCACCCTCGGTTTTTTGCGCCACCGTTTTCAGGGTGGCTTCGTCCAGCCGCACACGCATGCTCCAGCCCTCGAATCCGATGGTCTCACCGTTCACGGTGCCAATGCCCACGGTGTAGATTTTGATACCACGGTCGGCGGCCATTTTGGCTGCCTCCAGGGTGTCGATACCGGTCGTGCGCTGGCCGTCGGTCAGCAAAATGATGGCGGCCGATTTGTAGGAGCCCGGTGGCACCGGTGTGAATTCCTTTTTATCCTTGGGTTTGTCGTCAATCGACACGCCCCGTTGGCGCTGGTTGCCGTATTGCAGTTGGCCCAGGTCAATGCCCGCATCGGGGAATATGGTGGCCAGGCTCATCACGATGGCATTGCCGATGGCGGTGGCGCGTTGCATTTGAAAGCGGTCAATCGCGGAGACCAGGTCTTCCCGATTCAGGGTGGGGATTTGGGCCACCGTGGCGGAGCCCGCGAAGGCCACGATGCCGACTTTGACACCTTTGGGCAAATCAGTGAGAAAGGCCTTGGCAGCGTTTTGTGCGGCGACCAGCCGGTTGGGTTGCACGTCTGTCGCCCGCATGGAGCCCGAGACATCCATGGCCAAAATAATGGTTTCTTGTGTAGAAGGCAGGCTGATGACCGCAAACGGGCGTGAAGCTGCCAACAACATCATGGCAACTGCTACCAAAAACAGCAGCGGCGGAATGTGGCGCCGGAACCCGGGCCCGGTACCCATGGCTTCTTTCACAATCGAGAGGCTGGCATAACGCAACGACAGCTTCTTTTTGCGCTTCATCAGCCAGAGGTAAGCGGCGACCAACAGCGGCACCAGCAGCATCAGCCACAGCAGGTTGGGCCAAAAGAACGTCATTGGCATTTGTTTGGGAAGCCAGTTGGCGATGTCCATGTCAGGTACTCCAGATCGGGATTTCCGCGTGGGTTGCGGCGCGTGGAAGGGTGATTGCCATCAAGCCGCCCTTTGCATCTGCGCCGGCAATTTGGCACCAACGCCCCCACGGGTGCGCTGTTTGCGCAGTGCCGTGAAGCGCAAGAGGGCCTGCACCAGGTCTTCGTCGGTCGACAGCTCCAGCGCGTCTACACCAGCTTTTGCCAAGCCTTCGCGCAGGGCCGCTTCGCGGTGCAGGGCAATGCGGGTAAAACGCTCGCGAAACTTCGGGTCGTGGGTGTCGACCAGCACCTGTTCGCCGCTTTCGGCATCACGGATGGTGATGAGGCCCAGGTCTGGCAAATCCATCTCGATCGGGTCGACCAGCCGAACGGCCACCACCTCATGCCTTTGGGCCAAACGGCCCAGTGGCTTTTCCCAGCCGGGTTCGCTGATGAAATCCGACACCACAAACACGGTGGATCGGCGTTTGGTCATGCTGGCGGCGGCATCCAGCAGATCGCTCAGTTTGGTACTGCCCGATGCGGCGTGTTGCGGTCGGCGCGCCATGGCATGGATCAGGCGCAACACATGCCTGCGACCACTGCCAGCAGGAATAACGGTGTCTACCCCCGAGCCGTACATGAGTGCGCCCACGCGGTTGCCGTGGCGCGTCAGCAGGCGCGACAAAACCGCGACAAAGTCGGCTGACACATTGCGCTTGCGCTGCTCGCCCGATCCAAAATCGATGGAAGGGCTCAAGTCGAGCAAGAACCAGGCGGTCATCTCGCGGTCTTCGGTGAACACACGGACATGCGGCACCTGCAGGCGGGCCGTGACGTTCCAGTCAATATGCCGCACATCGTCGTGCAGCTGGTATTCACGCAGATCGGCCAGATCAACACCCGCGCCGCGCAGCAGCGTGCGGTAGTCGCCTTGCAGCAGGCCGTCCAGGCGGCGAATGACTGTCCATTCAAGGCGGCGCAGCACGGTCTCGGCGTCGTTTATTTGTGGCGCATTGGCAGCGGTGGGCGTTTCATCACCGGCCACGACCTCGCTGGCACTCTCGCCTTTCAGTTTGCGTTTGAGCCAGTTGAACATGGGCTTCAGTCAGGCGGTCAATCAGCGCGGGTTGGGGAATGACGCGGCACAGCCATGTCGTCAAGCAGCAATCTTTTCATGTTCCAGCGGCTTGGCGGGCACCGGAATCTTGGCCATGATCTTGGCGGTAATCATGTCTGCCGTGAGCCCTTCGGACAAAGCTTCATACGAGAGCACCAGCCGATGCCGCAATACGTCGGGTACCAAGTCGGTCATGTCTTCGGGCAACACATAGGTTCGCCCGCGCATCAGGGCCAGCGCACGTGCGCCTTCGGTCATATTGATGGTGGCCCGCGGGCTGGCACCAAAAGTGATGAGCCGCTCCAGTTCCTTCAAATCGTGTTTCGCCGGAGTGCGGGTGGCCGACACCAGTCGCACCGCGTACTGGATCATGCTCGGGTCGACATAGACCTCGCGGCATTCTTTTTGCAGGGCTGCCAGTTGCTCGGTGGTGGCAACTGCCGTCACCGCTACGGCCGCACCGGTAACGCGCTGCACGATGACGAACTCTTCTTCGTCGGTGGGGTAATCGACCAGCACCTTCATCATGAAGCGATCGACCTGTGCCTCTGGCAGCGGGTAGGTGCCTTCGGTTTCAATCGGGTTTTGTGTGGCCATCACCAGAAAAGGGCTGGGCACCTTGTGGGTGACACCGGCAATCGTGACCTGGCGTTCCTGCATCACCTCCAGCAGGGCGCTTTGCACCTTGGCCGGGGCGCGGTTGATCTCGTCGGCCAGCAGCAGGTTGGTGAACACCGGCCCCAGTGTGGTGCTGAAATCGCCGGTTTTCATGTTGAAAACCCGGGTGCCCACCAAATCGGCCGGCACCAGATCGGGCGTGAACTGGATGCGTTTGAAATCGCCCCGAATGGTGTTGGCCAGAGTCTTGATGGTGAGGGTTTTGGCCAGGCCTGGCACACCTTCCACCAGCAAATGGCCCTGCGCCAACACAGCGACCATGACGCGCTCCAGAAACTTGTCTTGCCCGACAACGATGCGTTTGACCTCGTAGAGGATTTTTTCCATGAGCTGCGCAGTCTCAGCACTGGTGGCGGCAAGTTTGGGGTTCGCAACGGGTTCCATGAGGGGGTCCTTGGGCAATGGGTAAATGATGGAATGCAAATCGGCAAATAAGCTCGGGTCAGCCGTTGTGGGGCCTAGAAGGGTGGCAGCCCAGCCGCACCGGCGGCGTTTTCAATCGGCACGGCGAAACCGATGCCGATAAAGGTGCGCTGTTCGTTCGGATTCAGGATCGCCGTGACGATGCCCACCACCTGGCCGTCCATGGTGACCAAGGCACCGCCCGAGTTGCCGGGGTTGGCGGCCGCGTCGAACTGGATCAGGTTGGTCATGGTTTGTTTGCCTTCCGGTGAGCGAAAGCTGCGTTTCAAGCCCGATACCACGCCAGAAGAGGTGGATGGCCCAATACCGAACGGAAACCCGACGGCGATGACCTTGTCGCCGGGTTTCAGGTCGCCCGTCGAGCGCATGGTGGCGGCGATCATGTCATCGGGAATGGTCTTGGCCTGCAGCACGGCCAAGTCGTCTTCGGCTTTCACGCTTTTCACGGTGGCGGTGGTTTCCAACCCATCTGAAAAGGTGATCTTGATGGTTTCGGCCCCTTGCACCACGTGCAGGTTGGTCAGGATGATGCCTTTGTCGACGATCACCACGCCCGTGCCCACGCCTTGCTCAATATCGCCGTCGCCCTCGGCATTTTTCACATAACCTACCACCCGCACAATGGAAGGCGCAATGGTTTCGGCTGCTTTGGCTTCTTGTGAAGGCAAATCGGCAGTTTCAAGGGTTTTGAGCACCGCGTTGTCGATGATTTCCTGGGTCAGTTTGGGTGGGCCAGGGCGAAGTTGCAGGGCAATATTGCCTGCCAGCAATGTCGCCAATACCAGAATGGCGGCCCACAAAGCTCGGGGGTCCATGAGCGACAAGCCGCGCAAAGCCAACAGCCGTGCCTTGGCCCGTTGGCGTAACGGCAGGCGGACAACTTCTGGCGGCAAGGTCAGGCTCGGTAGTTTGACCGAGCCGCTGTAGAGGGCGGATCTGCGCATGGGGTTACCTGACGGTTCAAGGTGCTTACACGTTCCTGCACGGTAGCATGGTTCGAGAATATTTGCCACGAGTGGGATTGGCAACCGGCCCTAAGGCACCGGTCTGGTGCGCTGTGGTATTTTCGGGGCCATGCCGACCTGGATCGATACCCATTGCCACCTCGATGCGCCCGAATTCACCCAGGCCTGGGGCCCCATGCGCGCGCATGCCTTTGCACAGGGTGTGGTGCAGTGCGTGTTGCCCGCCGTGCAGGTGTCTAATTTTGACGCGGTGCGTCGGTTGGCGCATGGTGCGGATGCCCAAGACACCCCGTTCGGTGATGTCTATGCACTGGGTCTGCATCCGCTGTATATCAAGCAGGCGGCGCTGTCTGATCTAACGGTATTGGACGAGCAACTCACCCGGTATCGAAGTGACAGCCGTTTGGTGGCCGTGGGTGAAATCGGCCTCGATTTTTTTGTGCCCGAACTGTGCAGCAGTCCGCTGCGCGAAAAACAGGAAGATTTCTACCGCGCCCAGCTCAAGCTTGCCAAAAAGCACGATTTACCCGTGATTCTGCACGTGCGCCGCAGCGCCGATCGCTTGCTCAAGCACCTGCGCGAGGTGGCGCAGGGCGGCTACGGGTGGCGTGGCATCGCCCATGCGTTTAACGGCAGTACCGTGCAGGCGCTTGAATTTGTCAAACTCGGGTTCAAGCTGGGGTTTGGTGGTGCCGTAACGTTTGAGGCCGCCCGACAACTGCGTCGCCTCGTGGTTGAGTTGCCGTTGGACGCCATCGTGCTGGAAACCGATGCGCCTGACATACCGCCCCAATGGCTTTACACCACGGCTGCGCAACGGGCGGCTGGTATGGCGCAGGGCGTGAATTCCCCCGCAGAGCTGCCACGCATCGCCGCCGTGGTGGCGCAATTGCGCGGCATGTCGGTCGAAGCGCTGGCAGAGGCAACCACCGCCAATGCCCTGTGCGCGTTGCCTCGGTTGGCAGCTTACCGGTTGCGCGGCGCGATGGGCGTTTCTGGCGTGGGGTAGCCGGCTTCGCCAAAAGTGGCGGCGATGGCCTGGTTGGTGTCGAAATAGACCTGCCAATACGTGTCGGTATGGGTGTGGGGCCGCACCGCCAACAAAGGGCCTTCCGGGGTGAACTGCAGTATTTCGATTTCAGGGGCCGGGCTTGCCGATACGTTGGCAATGGCGGCTACGGCGGGGCGCAGGCGGGCTATCGCGTCTTTTATATCGACTCCGTTGGCCACCTTGGCCAGGCAATCAACACGGCGGGTGGGCAGCGCGCTGAAATTCTGGATGGTGCCCGAAAACACCGTGTTGTTGCCCACAATGGTGGTTACGTTGTCGCCCGTGACGACCGTGGTGCCAAACAGGCCGAGCTCCTTCACGGTGCCCGTGACGCCGCCCACGGTCACGAAATCGCCCACTTTGTAAGGGCGCAACACCTGCATGAAAACCCCGGCGGCGAAGTGTGTGAGCAAGCCGCCCCAGGCGGTACCAATGGCCAAACCCAAACCGGCGAGCAAGGCGGCGAATGAGGTGGTTTTGACGCCAAAAATATCCAGAATGGCAAAACTCAGGATGATGTTGAGTACCACCGAAATTATGGAAGTCAGGTAGTTGGAAAGGGTAGGGTCAATCTTGCCGCCGCGTTGGAACGCCTTGGCCATCAGCCGCAGGGCCAACCCGATGAGCCAGCGC
>JANOVW010000477.1:0-15738 GCA_031417575.1 Rhodoferax sp.
CCATTCAGAAATTTTTGACGTAATGACCAACATCCGTGTAAAAGAAAACGAGCCGTTTGACGTGGCGCTGCGCCGCTTCAAGCGCACCATTGAAAAACTGGGTTTGCTCACCGACCTGCGCGCCCGCGAGTTTTACGAAAAACCAACTGCCGAGCGCAAGCGCAAAAAGGCCGCCGCCGTCAAACGTAACTACAAGCGCATCCGCTCGATGCAACTACCCAAAAAGATGTTCTGACCGTTTCGGCCAGCTTAGCCAAAATATTTGGCCATCCAATCAAAGCCCGCTTGTTAACCCATGCGGGCTTTTTTTCATTCAAAGACTCACCTCAAGGTTCAATATGACGCTCAAAGAACAAATCACCGAAGACATGAAAACCGCCATGCGGGCCAAAGACGCCGAGCGCCTGGGCACCATTCGCTTGCTGCTGGCCGCCTGCAAGCAAAAAGAAGTTGATGAGCGGGTCGTGTTGGACAATGTGGCGGTGATTGCCATCGTCGACAAACTCATCAAGCAGCGCAAAGATTCGATCACCGCATTCACCACCGCCAACCGAATGGATTTGGCCGACAAGGAATCCGCCGAACTCAAGGTACTGGAGACCTATTTGCCGCAACGCATGGACGCAGACGCAGTCAAGGCTGCGGTGGTTGCCATTGCGGCTCAAATCGGTGCCGAACTGGGCCGCGCCGTGGGCCCGGCCGACATGGGCAAGGTGATGGGTGCCGTTAAAACCCAATTGGCTGGCAAAGCCGATATGGGTCAGGTTTCATCCGCAGTGAAAGCGGTTTTGGCCGGGTAATTGAATACGTGAATACGCTGGCTCGGCGTAGCTCGGCGTGGCTCTGCGAGGTAGAGCAGTCCCTGCGCCCGCCACGACTCAACGAACCTTGACGTTGACTGGCGTTGCGCTCACCACCCGCGCCGGGTTCAGGTTGTCGACCAAGTCCAGCTTCAGGGTGTAGTCGCCCACGGGTGGCTCTAGCCAGACTTCGGTTTGCCCATTCACAAAATCCATTTCGGCGGCTTTGAAGCCCTTGTCTGACATCATGGTCAGCCGGAAGTGGCCGGTGTCTTTTTCAGCTTGTGCCTGATGCGCGATTGACAAGCCAGAGGCATGAAACTGCGCCCGAAAAGGCCGTTTTTGCTCGCCGCTGGTGCTGCTGCCCACCATCAATTCAACGCTAGGGTTCACCAGACTTTTGGGATCCACAGTATTCTTTTTGGTCACCGTGATGCTCAGGGGTTTGCTGTACACAAAATGGGGAATATGTTTGTCGTCTGCCAGCAGCAAGCGCAACTTGTAAGTACCAGGTGCAAGCGTCAGCACGGTCTCCATTTGGCCTTTGCCGAAGTGGATATATTGGTCTGAAAACGGCAGCGCCTGTTTGAAATCCAGCGGCAAATCGCGGTTCACCAGCAAATGGTGGTGACCAGCCTTCCCACCCATGGCCTTGGCGATCGGGGCCAGGCCCCATCCACCCGACAGACCAAACTTGACCACACGCGGTGTTTCAATGCTGTCGCCGTCATTCAGATTGGTGAAGTAGGCTTCGGGGATCAGGCGCGGCAAGGCAGCTTGCCAAGGGTGCAACTGCACCTGGGCTGCCACAGCAACGGCGGCAACAGGCGCCGCCCCCGCCGACGGGGCTACAGCCGCTTGCGCCACCTTGGGTGCAGTTTGGGCAACGGCCACAGCCGTAACGCCTGAGAGCAGGCCCAAAACGCCCAACCAAACACCCAACCAGGCGCCCCACACAATACCCTTCGAAAAGGCGGCGGTCGTCGGTGAACTTTTACCGTCAACAGCGATTGCATCCGTCTTAGCATGTGTCACGTCAACCTCCTGCATTCACGTCAGCTGCCGGCCACCATCATCCGGTTCACCAGCATCGAACCGACCGTTTTGGCACCATAGTTGTAAGCATCTGAACCCACCGCCTCAATGCCTTTGAGCATCTCTTTCATGTTGCCGGCAATGGTAATCTCATGCACCGGGTAGGCGATTTCGCCGTTTTCAACCCAAAAACCACTGGCGCCGCGCGAGTAGTCGCCGGTGACGTAATTCACACCACTGCCCATCAGCTCGGTGACCAGCAGACCCCGTTTCATACCCCGAATCATGGCCGCCAGGTCGTCGCCCGGGCGTGTTTGCCGAGAGGTCAACACCAGGTTGTGCGAGCCCCCGGCATTGCCGGTCGTCTTCATGCCCAGTTTGCGGGCCGAATAACTGCCCAAAAAATAGCCTTGCACCTTGCCGGCCGACACCACTTTGCGGGCCTGCACACGCACGCCTTCTTCATCGTAGGGCGAGCTGCCTTTGCCGCGCAGCACAAACGGGTCTTCAAAAATATCAATGTGGGATGGCCACACCTTTTTACCCAAAGAATCCATCAAAAATGAGCTCTTGCGGTAGAGCGATCCACCGCTGACAGCTTGCACAAACGCCCCCAACAGCCCGGTGGCCATGGGTGATTCAAACAACACCGGGCATTCAGTAGTGGATATCTTGCGGGCGTTTAACCGCGAAAGCGCCCGCTCGGCGGCATAGCGCCCAATCGCTTGCGGCGATGCCAAGTCTGCCGCATTGCGCTCTGAGCTGTACCAGCCATCGCGTTGCATGTCGCCGTTTTTCCCAGGGGCCGACGCGATGGGCGACACCGAAATCGAATGCCGTGAACTGGCATAACCACCCCGAAACCCATGCGTATGCGCAGTAAAAAAGTGCGATTGCTGGGCCGATACGGCGGCGCCTTCGCTGTTGGTGATGCGTTTGCTGGTTTTAAGCGCCGCGGCTTCGCACGCCAGCGCCAATTCGGCAGCTTTTTCACTGGTGATTGCCTGGCCGTCGACTTCCCAAGGGAAAAACAAATCCAGGTCGGTGCGCTGGTCAGCAGGTTGCACGATGTCAGCTTCGTCGGGCAGCGCAGCAAACGGGTCTTCGGCGGTGAAGCGGGCAATGTCGTACGCGGCTTGAACGGTTTGCGCGATGGCTTTGTCTGAAAAGTCGGATGTGCTTGCATTGCCCCGCCGCTGGCCCAGGTACACCGTGACGCCCAATGATTTGTCGCGGTTGCGTTCAACGTTTTCCAGCTCGCCCTTGCGCACTGAGACCGAGAGGCCACAGCCTTCCGACGCTTCGGCTCCGGCATCGGTGGCACCCAGTTTTTTGGCATGTTTCAGGGCCTTGTCGGCCAGGCCTTCAAAAAAATCACGGCTGTAACTGAAGCCTTTTTGCGCCTGAGCGTGTGAATCTGAACGTGCGGGAGAAGAAGAGGTAGGGGTGGTTTTGGTCATATCGGCGCTTATCATACGTGGGGAAGCGCTTCGGCCCGGTTGCGGGACATTCAAGGCGCGGCTCCCGACCCCATTTTCACTGCGACAGAACAGGTTCCCATGGCGAGAAAATTGCTCAAAGGTTATTACGTCAAAGGCCATTTTGTCGCCGAAGGCAGCGAGTTGGATATCGAGCTCAAAAAAGAGCTCAAAGGTACCGATGAGCAAAGCCGTACCGATCTCAAGCGCGAAAGCACCGAGTTGCAAAAACTGGGCGAGGCACTGATGGAGATCAATGCCCCACGCCTGGCAGCCTTGGTATTGGCACAAACGGTGTCCGAAAAACTGGCAGATGCCTTGGCAGAGGCGAAACGTATCACCAACTTTGAAGGCAAACGCCGACAAATGCAGTTTGTTGGCAAATTGATGCGCGGGCTGACGGCTGACCAACTGGTGGCCATACGCCAAGCGGTGCAAGACCAACACAGCGGCTCGGCCGCAGATACCCTTCGCCTGCACCAGGCGCAAGATTGGCGGGATCGCCTGATCGCCGACGATGGCGCTTTTGAGGCCTGGATCGACACCTTCCCCCAGACTGACACCCAGCAACTGCGCGCCCTGATTCGCCAGGCCCGCAAAGATGCGAAACCCGAAAAACCCGGGCTGGCCCCGCGCCACGGCCGGGCCTTCCGCGAAATTTTCCAATTGGTCAAAGCCGCCATGGACGATGCCCAAGACCAAGCCCAGGAAGAAAACGATGCCTGATACCTACCAACCTGATACCGTCAAAATCGGCGTGGTCAGCGTTTCCGATCGGGCCTCGACAGGTGTTTATATCGACAAAGGTCTGCCAGCGCTGAAAGAATGGCTGGGTCGCGCCCTGAAAAACCCGATCGAGTTCGTTGAAAAACTCATCCCGGATGAACAAGCTGTGATCAGTCAAGCCCTGATCGATCTCACCGATGCCCATTGCGCCCTGGTGCTAACCACTGGCGGCACCGGCCCCGCATTGCGTGACGTGACCCCCGAAGCCACCTTGGCGGTGGCGCACAAGGAAATGCCGGGCTTTGGCGAACAAATGCGCCAGATCAGCCTGGCCTTTGTGCCCACGGCCATTCTGTCGCGCCAGGTCGCGGTGATCCGCAACCAAACCCTCATCATCAACCTGCCGGGCCAACCCAAGGCGATTCAGGAGACTCTGGAAGGCCTGAAAGACGCGCAGGGGCAATCCGTTGTGCAAGGCATTTTTGCCGCCGTGCCGTATGGCGTCGATTTGATCGGTGGGCCGTATATGGAAACCAACGACGCGGTTTGCAAAGCCTTTCGGCCCAAATCAGCCCAGCGGGCCACCCCAACCACTTAGCCAAACCGAGGACACCCATGGCATTGCTCACATCACTGTTTCAGTTCAAGGCCTGGGCCGATGCCCAAATGTTTGACGCGGTTGAATCGCTCGGGCCGCAAGCCAATGCCGACGAACGCCACAACGCCGTGCGTATCCTGAACCATATCCACACCGTCGACAAAATTTTTGTCGGCAACCTGCAGGGGCTGCCCCACGGCCAGACGGCCACCAACACCGTCGAAACGCCAAGCTTGGCCGATTTGAACTGGGCGTCGCAAGAAACCGATGACTGGTTTGTCAACTATGTGGCCGGGCTTTCAGCCGCTGATCTGGCGCAGGACATTGTGTTTACCTTCACCGATGGCGACAAAGGCCGCATGACGCGCGAAGAAATGCTCATGCACGTCATCACACATGGCAGCGCCCACCGGGGTGCGGTAAGCCGCATCTTGTTCAACCAGGGTGTTACGCCGCCGCGTGACCTGTACACCAAGTTTCTGCACACGAGCCAGCCCGAACGCAGGGCCTGAAATAACTATTTAGACCATTTTTTTAAAAAATAAAGCGGCTATTGTTCTCGTAAAAATTGCACAAAAAGCTATTTTATTTATAACAAAATTGCATATTTTTAGATTTATTTTCCGATAAATTGCGTTATTTTATCGGTTTCAAAGCTGGCTTTTAAAGCAGCATTTGCGGGCACACAATCGCCTGTTTTGCCCCCAGCCGAGAGTTTTTGAATCGCTTGCCACAACAAGGCAATCTGCTGGTCTTGGGTGCCCACAGAATCGATCAGCCCCTTCATGGCCAGTGTTACCGGGTCGTCGTCTTCCTTGGTAATGCCGTAGGCTGAAAACTCTTTGGCCATGGCGGCATCGCCGCTGCCATCGGTCGTTTTGGGCATGATGATGCGCGCTGGAATACCCACCGCCGTAGCACCCGCAGGCACCGGCTTGATCACCACGGCATTGGTGCCAATCTTGGCGTTGTCACCCACGGTGAAGCCGCCCATCACCTTGGCACCGGCGCTCACCAGCACGTTTTTGCCCAGTGTCGGGTGGCGTTTGGCCCCTTTGTACAGCGAGGTACCGCCCAAGGTAACGCCCTGGTATATGGTGCAACCATCGCCAATTTCGGCGGTTTCGCCGACCACCACACCCATGGCGTGGTCAAAAAACACGCGCTGGCCAATCACCGCACCCGGGTGGATTTCAATACCGGTCAAAAAGCGCCCAACGTGTGAAATAAAACGCCCCAGCCACTTGAAGCCATGCGTCCAGGCCCAGTGCGCCCGCCGGTGCAGCACCAGCGCGTGCAAGCCGGGGTAACAGGTCAGCACCTCCCACGTGCTGCGGGCAGCCGGGTCGCGGTCGAGGATGGTCTGGATGTCGGATTGAAGGCGGGCGAACATGAATTGGATTCCGTCAGGGGGTAACAGTCTAGCCTTTGCCGCGGGCCGCCGTTTCAAGCACTGCTTTGGCAACACCACGCAAGATGTGGACTTCTTCCTTGGCCAAGGCAGCGCGGTTGAAAAGCTGGTTAAGGCGCGGCATGAGTTTTTTGGGAGAAGCCGGATCCAGGAAGTTGATGCCAATCAGCGCTTCTTCAAGGTGCTCCAAGAGGCCACTGACCTCCTGTGCATCGGCCAATATCGCGGGTGGCGGGCCAGCGGGTGGATTAGTTTGCGCCAACCCGGTCGCCGCAAAACCGCCCAAGGCCAAACGCCACTCGTAGGCGATAACCTGCAGCGCTGCCGCCAGGTTCAGCGATCCAAACTGCGGGTTGGTCGGGATTTGCAGGGCGACATGGCAGCGGTACACGTCATCGTTGGCCATGCCAAACCGCTCGGACCCGAACAAAAAGGCAACGCCTTGCGAAGCACATTGGACATCGGCTTGAGTGTTCATTGGTTCCAACACCAAGCTCTCAAAATGGGCCCTTGGTGAACGGGTTGGCGGCCCAAAATCGCGGGGTGTCATGGCGGTGGCACACAAATGGGTCATATCCGTCAGCGCTTCGTCTAACGTCGCGACAATTTTGGCGTTGTTCAGCACGTCCAGCGCACCGCTGGCGCGCTGGATCGTCTCTTCACGGCGCAACACATTGGCCCAACGCGGCGCGACCAGCACCAAATCGTCAAAACCCATCACCTTCATGGCACGCGCGGCCGCCCCAACGTTGCCCGCGTGGCTGGTGTTTAACAAGATGAATCGGGTTTTCACGGGTCGTTCAATGGGTAGGCAGTAAAATTGCGCCTATTGTCGCTGTCGGCATCGCCCGGCCTCACAACGTTTTGTTGCGACGCTCATTCCAGAAAAATCCACATGTCTTCCCCCAATTTGCATCCCATGGTCAATGTGGCCGTCAAGGCCGCCCGCGAAGCCGGCAAAATCATTAACCGCGCGGCGCTCGATATCGAAGCCGTTCGCATCACGCAAAAACAGGTGAATGACTTTGTGACCGATGTCGACAAAGCCTCAGAAGCGATCATCATCGAGACCCTGCTCACGGCCTACCCAGGGCACGGCATCCTGGCTGAGGAATCAGGGCAGGAACATGGTGCAAAAGATTCTGATTACGTCTGGATCATCGACCCGCTGGACGGCACCACCAACTTCATTCATGGCTTGCCGGTGTATTGCGTCAGCATTGCCTTGGCAGTGAAAGGCAAAGTAGAACAAGCCGTGGTGTATGACCCCACGCGAAATGACCTCTTTACTGCCACCAAGGGCCGAGGCGCTTATTTGAATGACCGGCGCATTCGGGTCTCCAAGCGCACCCGGCTGGCTGAATGCCTGATCTCCACCGGGTTTCCGTTTCGCCCTGGTGACGACTTTCAAACCTACTTGGCCATGATGGCCGAAGTGATGCCGCGTTGTGCAGGTCTACGCCGTCCTGGTGCCGCCGCGCTTGATTTGGCCTATGTGGCTGCGGGTTATACCGACGGCTTTTTTGAAGCTGGCCTGCAACCCTGGGACATGGCTGCTGGTTCTTTGCTGGTGACCGAAGCCGGTGGACTGGTGGGCAACTTCACTGGCGATTCCGCTTACATGGAACACAAAGAATGTCTGGCCGGCAGCCCGAAGGTCTACGCGCAGTTGGTACAGATGTTGGGAAAATACAGCAAATTTGCTGGTCTGGCCGCCAAAAGCGATGCATTGGCAGCGAAGGCTGATGTAACCGAAATCAAAAAACGGGTCACGCTGGCGCAACGGCGATAGGCACCTCGCCGGTTGTCACTAAAGCGGTGGTTGGTATGTCGGTGCAAAGCCTGAGGCCAAATCGTCCAACAGTACCTCGTCAATCTCGGTCGGTCGCCCAAAGTTGTAGCCCTGGAACGACAAACAACCGTTGGCCGTCAGGAAATCGCGCTGGCCATTGTTTTCAACCCCTTCAGCCACCACATCCAGCCCCAGGCTGATGGCCAATGCCACGATGGTACGGGCGATGGCGGCATCGTTGTTGTCGGTCAACACGTCCCGCACAAAAGACTGGTCAATTTTGAGCTCATCCAACGGAAGACGTTTGAGGTAAGACAAGGACGAGTAACCCGTGCCGAAATCATCGAGCGCGAACCGCACCCCGACAGCCCGCAGCGCAGTCATTTTGGCTATTGCATCGTTGATGTCGTCAACCAGCAGGCTTTCGGTGAGTTCGAGCTTGAGCAAATTAGGGTTCGCACCTGATTCATTCACCACACTCAATATGCGCTGAACAAAGTCGCTTTGGCGGAATTCCCGGGCACTTACGTTGACGGCAATGCTCAACTGCCGGGCTTGGGTATGGCTCTGCCAGGCAACCAGCTGGCGGCAAACCGTTTTGAGTACCCATTGCCCCAATTGCAAAATCAGGCCGGTTTGTTCTGCAACCGGTATGAAATCATTGGGCGGCACCAGCCCGCGCACCGGGTGTTGCCAACGCACAAGCGCTTCAAGCCCGGTGGTGCGCCCTTGCTGGTTGACCACCGGCTGGTAATGCAGCACCAATTCGCCCCGCTCCATGCCCAGGCGCAGCTCGGTTTCCAGAGCGGCCCGCGCTGCCACTGCCGCCTGCATTTCAGGATCAAAAAAGCGCAAGGTATTGCGCCCGGCAGCTTTGGCCTGGTACATGGCCAAATCAGCCCGCTTGAGCAATTCCTCAATGGTGTCGCTTTTGCCGTTAAACAGGGTAATGCCAATGCTGGGCGTGCTGTAGTGCGACTTGCCTTTTAAATCAAACGGCAAATTGAGGGTGGCCAATATCTTGTTGGCTACCGTGCCCGCCTGCTCTATCGCTGTCTGAAGGTTGTCATCCAGGTTCTCCAGCATCACGACAAACTCATCCCCACCAAACCGCCCCACGGTATCACCCTGGCGCACACAGGTGGTCAGTCGATTGGCCACTTTTTCCAGCAACACATCACCCACGTCATGGCCTTGGGTGTCATTCAGGTCTTTGAAGTTGTCCAGGTCCAGGAACAAAACCGCGCCATGGCGCTGGCTACGGGCGTTGCTGATCAGCGATTGGCCCAGACGATCCAGCAACAAACGCCGATTGGGCAAACCGGTGAGCGTGTCGTAAAACGCCAGGCGTTGCGCTTCATCCTCGCGCCGTTTTTGTTCGCTGATGTCACGCCCCACCCCCCGGTACCCGCTGAATTCACCCTCCGCGTCGAACATGGGCATTCCACTGACCGATATCCAGAGAGTCTGGCCACTGCCATCCATACGCTGATATTCAAAATCACGGAACACCCGGTGCGCCTTGACAATTCGGCGGTGCTCGTCCCACTGCTCGGCGCTGACGCCCAAAATGCCTGAATCCCAACGGGTTCTACCAATATAACTTTCGGCGTCAATACCACGGGAAAGGAAATTTTCGCCCACTACATTGACAAAGCGATGCTGTGCATCCTGCTCCCAATACCAGTCTGAAGACAGCTCGGTCAGGTCTCGAAAACGGGATTCACTTTTGTGAAGGGCCGCTTGTGCTTCAACAAAATGCGTCACATCTGCAAAAGTCCGCACGACGCCGCCATCGGCCAGGGGTGTGGTTTTGATTTCAAGTGTTCGTCCACCCCGGGTTCTGCGCAGGTATTGATCAGGCCCGCCTTTGACTGAATCACTGGCAATCAAGGGCCGGGCGCTGGTCTCAACAAAGGAAAAATTGGCACCAAAATCGCCCCGGCTGCGCTGAAACTCCAGCAGTTCCGTGCCGTCAGCGAGACCATCCATTGTGGCCTGGTCAATATCCAGCAGCTCGAGCAAACGCTGGTTGTATTGGGTGATGCGGGTGTCAGCATCCAGGCGCAAAATGCCTTGCGCCATATTGTCCAGCGCAATTTGCAAGCCGCTGGTTTTTTCGACCATTTGTTTGCGTGTTTGTTCCAGCTCGTCAAATTCCAGCTTTCGCTTGGTGATGTCTGCGAACGACCCATACCAAACCGTCGAACCGTCTGGCTGGCGCTCTGGCACCGCATCGCCAAGCAGCCAACGCAACTCGCCCGAGGGCAAATTGACGCGAAATCTAAGTTGCCACGGCTTTAACGTATGGT
Organism: Rhodoferax sp.; assembly: GCA_031417575.1. Taxonomy (GTDB): domain Bacteria; phylum Pseudomonadota; class Gammaproteobacteria; order Burkholderiales; family Burkholderiaceae_C; genus JANYCG01. Next base: position 10,153 of record JANOVW010000477.1, read on the forward strand.
ACGACTCGCGGATAGCCTGATTCATGGAGTGCACGTCGTCTGCATGAACCCGATCCAGCGCCACCGTACCATCACGCACCACGTCAGCCGGATCGACGCCAAACAGCCCCAGTATCGCTTGGGAGACGTAGGGAAAATGGCCTGAACCATCGGGCCTGATCCGGTATTGAAACAAGATAACCGGTGCACGCTGAGTCAGTTTTTCAATAAAATCCAGTTTTTCACGGGATTCCTTGGCTTCAAAGGGCTCGCTACGGAGATCATGCACAAACCCCAACATGTGAATTTGCTGATTCACCTCAAACTGGGTGCCACTGAAGCGAACAGGTAATTGGCGCTTGTCTTGGGTGGTCATAACCGCTTCCACCGACAGCCGACCAGTCAAGACATCTGTTTTGGAAAAGGCTTCAGAGCGCTGTGCAGCCTTGCCCCAAATGCCAAGTTCGAGGGTAGTTTTGCCGACCACTTGGGATCGTTCGAACCCTGTAAGCGCCAACCAAGCATCATTTACATCGATCACCAGACCATCATGCAATCGTGTCAGCGATGCCGCTTGCTGATTGCTTTTAAAGGCCGCAGCAAAAACCGCCACCACCGGCTGATCAGGCAGGTTCGGAGGCGAAGGCAAAATCGACCGCAGTTTTTCCATTCGGTGCTATTATTTTTGAGCCCTGATTATCGACGCAAAAGACAGATTTTTGTCTAATCACGTCACAGTGTGGCTAGAAACACGATAGCAATTGCATCCTGCCTCCTTCTCAGGCTGCCGCACCACCGAAATCAACCGTTAGGGCTCGCACTGGCATGGGATGAACGCACACTTCGGGACGTCAGCGGCTGGTGGAAGCCGCTCCAATTCATGCTGTCGACCCGTATTTTTGCTGCGACCACTGCAGGTTTTTTTGGATGGCTTCCAGAAGTGCAGCGGTATGACCGTGCTTCAAAGATGCTGGTTTCTACACTGATTGCAGCTGCCACGTTTGAAGTGGCTTACTTCAGTTTTCAAGCGGCACTGCGCCAGGCTTCACACTACAACGCATCTGATCCGCTTCAATGGGAACCCGCCCTGCTCAACCTCCCGTCAAGCGGCGTGTAACCAAAAAGGCGAGCCGATAAGGCAGTATCCTGAGCAACTTCAGCCACAGGGTGAATCGTTTGGGGAAATGAATTTCAAATTCACCCCGAGACCAGCCGGTCAATATTTCCTGGGCGGCCTGATCGGGTGAAATCAGCGCAGGCATGTTGAACGTGTTTTGCGCCGTCAAGGGCGTGTCGACAAATCCGGGGCAAATCAGCGAAACACCGACGCCCGCATCGCGCAAATCCAGGTAAAGGGTTTCGGCAAGATTTGCCATCGCTGCCTTGGTGGGCCCGTAGGCCAGACTTTTAGGCAGCCCGCTGTAACCGGCAACACTGCCGACCAAGCTAATATGAAGTCCTGACTCACGGGGCATCCGTCCTGCACGCGCCAAAAAGTAGGGCACGATACTGTCAAGCACATTCAACAAGCCGACATAGTTCACCTGCAGATGCTGTTTGAGATCGGTCAAATTGAAGCTTTGTGCGGCCATCTCGTGGTAGTGACCGGCGCTGTAAAGAATGGTGGTTGGCGCAAATTCTGAAATGACGTGTTCAGCTGCGATCCTCACGGCGTCAGTATCCGTGACATCCAGCGGCACAGCCACCGCGCCCGCGTGGCTGCTGGCAAACTCATTCAGGGCTAGGGTATTTCGTGCAGAAACAATCACCTTGGCACCTCGGCTGTGCAGTGCTGCGGCGGTCGCGCGCCCGATACCACTCGAAGCGCCAATCAACCAGACGACTTGGCCTTGCCAGTCTTTTTGCGGGGGATTCAGCGACATCGCTCAGCGCTTGGAAAAAGAGAGGGTAACTTCACCCAACCGAAACCCAAATTTGCTCATGGTGGCCTTGTTGAGCATGACACGGTCAGTCATGAGATACATCCAGTCGTCAAATTGCACGTTGTAAACCTTGCCATCCACAGGCAAACCCATGGTGTAGGTCCAATTGAAGGCATTGCCGCTTTGTTTTCCCTGAGCATCGCCGACCACGTCATCTGCACGCCCGGTATACGCGCCATTGGCCAATCGTTTCAAACGCCAGATCCGTTTTTGGGTTGTACCGTCAGAATAGACAAAGTCTTCGTCCAGAACCCCATCATCACCGGCCCATGTACCTTTCATCGTGACGGTAAAGCGCTTGACCACCTGCCCTGACCGATCGGTAAAGACACCATAGGCATCCAGCGTCCCGTTGAAATAGTCTCGCAGTTCCAACACCGGCTTGTCGGCAGCGTACAGATTGATATCCTGGGAGCTGCAGCCTCCCATGCCCAATGAAACCGTTACAACCACCCCAGCCATTGCGGCTGCAAAGCCATTGCGTGTCAGTTTGTACGGTTTAGCTGGTTTTCGTGTTTGGGAATTCATTGCGACTCCAATCGTCTTTCGGGTTTGATCAACAGGTGATAAAGGGCAAGTGCAGCGATAGCCTTGAGGACACAAGGCACCAGGCAATACACGGCCGTCAAGGCTCCCAGCGCTTCGGGGCTGCGGGCTCCCGGTGAATAGCCCAGCCATTGCAAAAGTGGCAGCGCCAGGCCAGCGGCCAGCGCGAGATTCAGTTTGGAAGCAAAATTCCACCAACCAAAATAAGTACCCTCTGCCTGGCCCCGGTGACCGCTGCGTTCGATGACCCCCGCCAGCATCGCACCAGGCAGTACCAAGTCGCTGCCCAACGCCAAACCGGAAACAGCGCAGACCGCAATAAACGGCCAGGTATCCCCCGCGCTCATGCTCAGTGCCGCTGTGAAAACAATGATGGCAAGCAGCATGCCCAGCAGCCAACTGGCCGCCAAGCCGAATCGTTTAACCATTCGAAGCCAAAGCGGCATCGACAAGGCACCCACCAAAAAATAGCTACCCAAAAAAAGAGGTTGCATCGCGTCGGGCGCTTCCAGCCGATCCTGAACAAAGAAAAGCACCAGCGTGGCGGGAACCGCGCTGGCAATACCATTCAAAGAGAAAACCAACATCAATCGCCTGAACGCGCCGACGCGCCAGGGTTGCCACATATCACCCGTTTGCTGTAAAGCGACGACAACGACGGGTCGAGGGGCTGCCAACCACAGCAGCCAACCCGCCAAAAGGCCCACGACAAATACCGCCACCATAGTTTTCAGACCCAGCAAGGATGGCAGCGCGGCGGCAGTCACAACCCCAAAAAGACCCAACCCTTCCCGCCAGGCCACCACCCGACTTTGGGCCACGCCGTCTCCGCCCAACATGGCACCCCATGACTGGTGGGCTACCGACAAGGCGCTGTACGCTGAATAGGTTAAAACCAGCAACAGCCCAGTTGAGACCACCAAAGCAACCGGTTCACGCGTTAGCGGAAAGAAAAGCAATCCGAATCCCCCCGACAAAACAACCGCTGCGAAAGCACCGAACCCATAGACGGTGAATAACGAGCGTTGGTAAAGCCGATCACACCAGCGACCCAGGAGCGGATCAATGATCGCGTCGAATAGCCTCGCACCCAGAAGAACGGCTCCCAGCGTTGCCAAACCAATGCCGAATTCCCGGGCATACAAATTGGGCAGCAAGACATAAAGGGGCAACGCACAAAACGCCAGCGGAAATCCAAGGAAACCATAGCGCAAACCCGGCAGGGTCGTCAACGGAAACGGGACTGGCTGCACAACACTCATGGGTTGACCAGAGACAGCAGGTCGCGGCGCATCGCGGGTTCTGACGTTGCTTCGGAAAGCCAGATTCCAAAAAACAAGCGCGAAAATTCAACATCTGAAAGCGATTTTCGAAAAGCGCCGTTGACCAAAAACCGTGCTCCGCTACCCGGCTGGTAGATGCCGGTTATTCGGTCTCCCGCTTGGACATCAGGGAACACCTCGAGTAGATGCCGCTCCAACATGGCTGCCCGTTCAGCCTGAATCGGACGCTGGCGACCGATTTCAGTCACTGACCGAGAGGCAATTTGCGCAGCAGTAAAGCTGCGCAGGTAGCTTAGCTCCAATGCAAAGGCATGATCTTCAAAGGCGTTGGCTTTGAAGCCAGGCGCGACCCACAAGGAGGCATCGTAAACCTGAAAGCCCCATACGCTTAAACGCGCACGCCCGCCCAACTGGCCCGTCGGCAAATGCGAACGCAGTTCTGCTGGCAAGACGGAGGACGACACCGCCTTCGCAGCACCTGGTTGTGCCTGAGCCATAGCCGACAACCAAAAAATGGCGCAATAAACCAGCAGCTTTGCCACTTTCATGCAGCGGGCTTTTGCAGCGTAAATTGCATGACGGTAATGTCGCCACTTTCAAAAGCGGCTTCGCAATAACCGAGGTAAAACTCCCATATCTTTGAGAATCGCTGGTCAAAGCCCAAAGCGTCTACCGCTGCCTTGTGTTCAAAGAAGTCGCTTCGCCAACGCCGTAGCGTCTCTGCATAGTCAAGGCCAAAAGCCAATTCGTCAACGACCAGCAGCCCGGCCTGCGAAGCCTGTTTTCGGAACTCCCGCGCGCTGGGCAGGCACCCGCCGGGGAAAATGTATTGTTGAATGAAATCAGTGGATTTCACATACTCATCGAACAAGTTATCGTCAATCACAATGCTTTGTATGCAGGCAAGAGAACCTGGTTTCAGCAAGTTTTTGACGGTGCGGAAATACTGTGGCCAATAAGCCTGCCCGACGGCCTCGACCATTTCAATCGAGCAAATTGCGTCAAACGGCGCATCGTTCACATCACGATAGTCTTGCAGGCGCAAATCCGCCCGCGGCAGGTTCGGCTTCTTGACCGCGCAAGCCGCCAGCCTGTCTTGGGCAAAGGCCAATTGCTCGGTACTCAAGGTCACGCCAACCACATCGGCGTTGAAGTCGGTGCAAGCCATTTCGGCCAAGGCGCCCCAACCGCAGCCGATTTCAAGCACCCGATCACCCGGCTTAACCCCAGCCTGGCGCAATACCCGCTCAACTTTTGCCGATTGGGCTTGCTGCAAAGGTTGTTGAAAATCGCCCTGAAACCAAGCCGATGAATAGTTCATCGACGGGTCAAGCCACAACTTGTAAAAATCGTTTCCCAGGTCGTAATGGGCATGGATATTTTTTCGGCTGTTGCCCTTGCTGTTATGGTTCAACAGGTGTTTGACCCGATAGAAAAAACGCCCCAACCAGGACCCATGAATCACCTTCTCCAGTTCGCGCCGATTGACCACCAACAAGGTCAGCAAAGCCGTCAAATCGGGGGTGCTCCAGTCGCCTGCAATGAATGCCTCGGCAAAGCCGATGTCGCCAGATTTGAGCGCCGCGCTGCAAACGTTCCAGTTATGCAGAATCAGGGTGGCTTCCAATGCGCCGCCAGTTGTGCTGCCGCCAAAGCGGTGGCGGTGCCCATCCGGAAATTGAACATGAAGCGTACCTTGATTCAAACGCTCCAGGACCCGAATCGCAGCCTGTGCGGCAAGCGGAATTTTTTGCGGAAACAAAGTTGTTGTAACAGATGCAGAATTCATGGTGTATCAAAGGGCTGAGCAGCCATTTGCGGGGTTGTAGTAAGTG
>JANOVW010000478.1:0-4291 GCA_031417575.1 Rhodoferax sp.
GGCCTCAGCCTGGCCCGCCTGGAAGGCGAAATCGCCATTGGGCGGTTTTTGCGGCGCTTTCCGAATTACCGTTTGACAGAATTGCCACAGCGCGGAATGCGGGCGCGGTTTCGGGGGTTTTTGAGGGCGCCGTTTGTTGTGGGGTGAAACCCGCTTACGCTTTGCTGCTTATGCCTGGAGCTGTATGCCGGTAAAAGGTTTGCACTTGCTTGTGCGCTACCCAAGGTGTGGTTTTGGCATTGAATTGCACAAAATGCGGCGCGACCAAATGTGCAGTGAAGTCGTCCTTGCTGTCATACACCTCATACAAAAACACGACACCATCGCCCGGCTCGCCCTCGCAAACGTCAAACTGTTTGCAGCCGGACTCAGTTGCCAGAGAGGTTTGCGCATTGGCGTGCATGGCCTCCATGAAGTTTTGATGCTGCGATGGGTGAATTTTGAAAAGAACAGTGACGATGTACATGGCTTTACCCCATCGATGCCAAAAAGCGCGGCAACCAGCTTGTTAACGACGGAACATACGTAATCAAGACCACAACACTGAAGGTAGCCACCATCATGAGCCACAAATGGCGCGTGATCTCCCCTATGTTGGCGTGGGCGAGTTTTGCAGCGACAAACAGCGTGCCGCCCACTGGGGGGGTGTACAACGCAATGGCAAGGTTGGCGGTCATGATCACGCCCATGTGAACCAAGTCAATCTTGAATGCCATGGCCAGCGGAATAAAAAGCGGGGCGGCCATCAACAGTGCGGGCAACGGTTCGATGAAGATGCCCAAAAGCAGCAAGGCCACGTTCAGCATCAGCAAAAATACCCACTTCACATGCGCCACAGACGACACCCAATTCGCCATCTGTTGTGCCACTTGCTCGGCTGTGATGAGCCACGCCAGCGCGCCAGTGGCACCAATCACCAGCATCACCGTGGCACTGGTCATGAAAGCCTTGAGAAGCAAGTCCGGAATGTCTTTGAGTTTCAGGTCCTCGTAAAAAAACAGTGACACGGCCAGACCATACATCACAGCCACAGCCGCCGCTTCGGTGGGTGTGAAGTAGCCAGACCATATCCCGCCCACAATGAAAACGGGCATCAACAAAGCAGGGCCTGCGGCGACAGCGGCACGCCAGATTTCACGCCCGGAGGCCATCTTGCCGCCTGTATCTACCCCGCTCTTCTTGCCATGCCACATGCACACGGCGATCAGGGCCGCTGCCGACAAAAACGCGGGAACCAGCCCCGCCATTGACAGCGTGCGCATCGAGACACCGGACACAAAGGCGTATACCAAAAACGGGATTGACAGCGGCATCAACAGGGCCAGCGTTCCCGCCACAGACACCAGCGCGGCCGCAAATCCACGTGAATAACCACGTGCCAACATAGCCGGAATCACCAGTGAACCAATGGCGGCGGTGTCTGCAATGGCAGAACCCGACACCCCACCAAACAAAAGGCACGACACCACCGTCACGACGCCCAACCCACCCGGCAACCAACCAAAGAGCACATTGGCGAATTCGACAATTCGTTTGCCGACGCCACCTTGAGCCAATAGCTCACCGGTAAAAACAAACAAAGGCACAGCAATCAGGATAAATGGCTCTACCCCGCCAATGAAAGAAAGAAACACGCTTTCAAGCGGGTACTGCATGCCATACGCCACGACAATGCCGGCGGTGGTGGCCAGCAACGCAAACATGAGCGGAATACCCGCCAAAGCGAGCCCGAAAAACACACCAAAAATGACGAGTGCCAACATGATCAGACCTTCAAATTAACCCGGAGCCAGGCGCAAATGGCTGGCCGCCACTGTGCAAAAGCAGATTTTTTATGGGGCATACCGCAATTCCCTGGGCACACCACGGAGAATTTGCAGGAAATCCCACCCCACAAAAATCAGCATCAGCCCCGCACCCAGCGGCAGCGGCATGTACTGCCAGGCCATGGGCCACTCCAGCGTGGTGAGCACGTTGTCCCAACCGCCCGCCATGATGCGCAGGCCATAAAACAGCAGCACAGCCAGCACCACCAAGCAAAAGGCTTGCACCGCGGCATCGGCCCACCGCCGCTTGACAGCGTCCAGCTTGTCCAAAAATTCGCCAATGGCCATGTGGGTGCCACGCTGTGCGGCAGCAACCCCACCTAAAAACGTAACCCAAACCATCAGGAACTCACCCAGCTCCGTCATCCAGGCAAAGTCTTTGGCAAACGCATGCAGCACGACATTGGTAAACACCAACCCAATCAGCACGGCACCGATGGAAATGACACTGATGTCTACCGCACGGGCCAACCAGGCCAAAACAATCGGCAGGGGCAGGGCGGTATGCGCTGGCCCATTGCTGTGGCCGGATGAAGCTGAAGGAATGGGCTCGATGGGGGTCATAGTGGGTAAAGGCGTTCGAACAATTCCGTTATTTCACGGCTTTCCGGATGGCCGCAGTTTCGGCAAGGACCAAATCCACATCAGCGCCGTATTTCTCCCGGGCTTTGGCATAGACGGGCTCTACCGATTTGCGAAACGCGGCAACGTCAGGCTTGCGGTTGATCTTGGCACCTTTGCTCGCCATGTCGGCCAAGGTAGCTTCGTCGCTGTCTCGGATCAGATTGCGCTGCCAGGGCGCAACTTCTTGCGCCGCGCGGGTAATCGCCGCTTGATCTGCTGGCGAGAGCTTCACCCAGGTCTTCTCGGAGACGGCCAATGGGATCGGGCTGTAAACGTGGTTGGTGAGTGTCACGTGAGGGGCAACCTCATAAAACTTGTTGGAGGCAATGGTGTCAATCGGGTTCTCTTGCCCTGCAACTGCACCTTGCTGAATGGCCAAATAAACTTCAGGCAGCGGCATGATCTGGATGCCAAATCCCATAGCCTCGAGCTGCCAGCGCATCATTTCATTGGGGAACGTACGCAGCTTTTTGCCTTTGGCATCTGCAGGCGAGTTCAGCGGGTCTTTGGTGGTCATGCTTCTAAAGCCAGCTTCCCAGGTGGCCAAAAACCGAAAACCTTTGGGCGGCGCTTTGTCAAACTGGGCTTTTAGCCATTTGGATTCGTCATAAAACTTCCAGCCTTGGGCATACGAATCGATGATGAAGGGCATGAACGTGAGATTCAAGGTGGGCACAAATGACGCATAAGACCCAGTTCCCGAAACCGTGAAGTCAATACCACCCAAGCCCAGTTGTTCAATGTTCTTGGGGTCATTACCCAACTGCGAACAACAAAAAACTTGCACCTTGTAACGCCCTTGGGTGTATTCCTCTACCTTTTTGGCAAACACCTGGGCGGCGGCTTGGCGTGCGCCTTGCTGCTGGTCGGTATGACTGAACTTGAGGATGGTTTGCGCACTGGCGGTAAAGGCCAAGGCTGCACCGGCTAAAAATACTGCGCTGTAACGGACGGTTTTGCTGATGGACATGATGTCTCCAGGTGAGGTTGATGAATCAAACAGAGGAAAGCAGCTCAGGCTGACGCACTGTGCTGGGCGAAAAATTGGCCAAGTCGATGCGCCTGCCGGTTGCGTCAGAGGCGTAAACAGCTTCCTGAATTACCAGGTTTCGCAAATAGTCATTTGCCGTGTTTTCTAGCGGGCGGTGATCGGCCAAGCCTTCAATCACGTGTCGTTGAAGCGCGCCGCAGGCCCCACCGCCGAAGCCATTTGCAGAACCACGGTTGTAAACGTGCTCTGACTCGGCCCCTTGGTGCGGCGTCCACCATAAACGGGCATCGCCATCCAGCCGCATCACGCCCCGGGAGCCTTCGAGCCACATCTCGCCCAACGTGAGGCGCTGGTTTGAGGCTGGGTGGCTGTTCAGGCGATTGCCATCAAAAAGCCCTGCCGCGCCGCTTTTGAATTCAAACGTAATGATGCCCGCGTCTTCACCTTTGATAGCCGGGTTGAGCTGCCGCAACCGTGCCGAAACTGCAACAATTTCACCCATCAAAAACCGAAACGTGTCGATAAAGTGAATCGCGGTTTCGACCACCAGCAAACGTGGCATGGTTTGAAAGTAGGGTTGCCGATCCAGATAGGCGCCGGGACCTTGCCCATCCCCCGGGCGCAGGCGAAAGCTCACACCATGTAAATCGCCCAATTGACCCGCGTCAATCTGGCGGCGCATCTCGCGGTACCAGGGCATAAACCGAAAATTTTCATGAACAATGAGCGGGGTATGGTTGGCACTGGCCTGGTCTGCAAACACTTTCGCTTGCGCATAGTCCACACCAAATGGTTTTTGGCAAATCACGGGCAAACCTGCTTCCAGCAAGGGTGTCAACACGCCAGCCTG
>JANOVW010000479.1:0-2112 GCA_031417575.1 Rhodoferax sp.
GTCGGACCGGTTTGAAAGCAACAGCAAACTCTTCAAGGTGAACACGCCTGCCGGGCCCAGTTATGTGGGCTTGGCCGGCACGGTGGCGCACTTTCCGGCGTTGCGCAAGGCGATGCTGGCATTGCCCAAAGAAGAGTTGCTGTTGGGCAGCAAAGACGAGGTGTATGACACCTTCACCAAGCTGCACCCGCTGTTGAAAGACAAATTCTTTTTGCAAACCAAAGAGGAAGACAGCGACCCGTATGAGTCGATGCAGTTCAGCTCGGTGATCGCCAACGCCAGCGGCATCTACGGCCTGTACAGCTACCGCGAAGTGTTTGAGTTCAAACAGTTCTGGGGTATTGGTTCTGGTCGCAGTTTTGCGCTGGGGGCCATGTATGCCGGTTGGGACAAAGCCAAAACCGCCAAAGAAATCGCCACCCTGGGCGTGAAGGCGGGCTGCGAGTTTGACAAAAATTCAGGTGGGCAAATCGAAGTGTTCACCTTCAAATCAAAAAACTGAAAACTAATTTCAAGAGAGACAACTATGGCCACGATGGACATCAAGGTTCCCGATATCGGCGATTTTTCAGAAGTGACGGTTATTGAGCTGATGGTCAAGCCCGGCGACACCGTGGCGGTGGACCAAAGCCTCATCACCGTGGAGAGTGACAAGGCCTCGATGGAAATCCCTTCCAGCCACGCGGGCGTGGTGAAGTCAATTGCCGTCAAAGTGGGTGACAAGGTCGCAGAGGGCTCAGTGGTGTTGCATCTGGAGTCCTCAATATCTAGTTCTACAGAAAGTGTTGAGAAAAAAGAGACTAATGTTCAAATAAAAATTGCACAACCAGCTACTGAAAATGTATCAAAATCGGCTATAAATACACCTAATCCAGGTGTCGCATCCAACTACAGCGGTTCTGTGGACATGGACTGCGACCTGCTGGTGTTGGGTGCCGGCCCCGGTGGCTACAGCGCGGCCTTCCGCGCGGCAGACTTGGGCCTTAAAGTGGTTTTGGTGGAACGTTATGCCACCATCGGCGGCGTTTGCCTGAACGTGGGGTGTATCCCGTCGAAAGCGCTGCTGCACGTGGCGGCGGTGATGGATGAAGTGAGCCACTTGGGTGCCTTGGGCATCGAGTTTGGCGCACCCAAGGTCAACATCGACACCCTGCGCAGCCATAAAGAAAAAGTCATCGGCAAACTCACCGGCGGGCTGGCGGCCATGGCCAAAATGCGCAAAGTGACCATCGTGCGCGGTGTCGGCCAGTTTGCCGGAGCCAATCATGTGGAAGTGGAAGAAACCACCGGAGAAAACGGAACAGACAAGGGCCAGGTAAAAACCGGTGACAAAAAAGTCATCGGGTTCAAGAAGGCCATCATCGCGGCAGGTAGCCAGGCCGTGCGTTTGCCCTTTATGCCCAATGACCCGCGCGTGGTCGATTCCACCGGTGCGTTGGATTTGAAAGCCGCGCCCAAACGCATGCTGATTCTGGGTGGCGGCATCATCGGGCTGGAAATGGGCACCGTGTATTCCACTCTGGGTGCACGGCTGGATGTCGTCGAGATGCTCGATGGCCTGATGCAGGGCGCAGACCGCGACTTGGTGAAGATCTGGCAGAAGATGAACGCCAAGCGTTTCGACAACATCATGCTCAAGACCAAAACGGTGAGCGCACGTGCCTTGCCCGAAGGCATTGAGGTGACGTTTGCAGCAGCGGAGGAGGGTGTCAAGGTACCAGAGCCGCAAGTGTATGACCTGGTCTTGCAGGCCGTAGGTCGCACGCCCAATGGCAAGAAAATCAGCGTTGACAAAGCCGGCGTAGCCGTGACCGACCGTGGCTTCATCAACGTCGACATCCAGATGCGCACCAACGTGCCCCACATTTTCGCCATCGGCGACATCGTGGGCCAGCCCATGCTGGCGCACAAGGCCGTGCACGAGGCGCACGTGGCGGCAGAAGTGATTGCCGGTGAACTACAAGGCAACAAAGAACTGGCCGCCGCGGCCTTCAACGCCCGCGTCATCCCCAGCGTGGCCTACACCGACCCCGAAGTGGCCTGGGTCGGCCTCACCGAAGACCAGGCCAAGGCCCAGGGCATCAAGGTCAAAAAAGGCTTGTTCCCCTGGAC
>JANOVW010000480.1:0-2209 GCA_031417575.1 Rhodoferax sp.
TGTTTTTGAGCGGGTTGCATAGTTACGGGACGCTTTGATATCTGCTTTGGGTGCGTTGGCTGAGGTGTTTAATTTCCGGAGAGTCGGCCACAACGCGCACCGTGATGCACGTCAGGCTTGAGGATCGCTTGATCGATGCCGCGTGAAGTAGGTGTGCCGTGGAGGTGGGCGGCTGAGGTCCCGTCCTCAGGCCTCTCGATGATGACCTGATCGTTGCCCAAACCGTGATTTATTACCCACAAGAAGCGTGGGCGGCGTAAGAAACTGGTTGAATGCGCTACCAAGCTGTATATCCACCGACATCAATTTTGGAGCCCCCATGCTGATCAAGACCCATCGTTCCGGTTTCATTCACACCCTGAGCAGCGACATCACGCCGCAGTCGGTTTACCACGGGCGGCGCGACATCATGAAGCTCATGGCGACGGGCGCAGCAGGCGCGGCGATGGCGGGTTGGGCATCGCGAGACGCGTTGGCACAGGTTGCGGGTGCAACGGCGCGGCCCGGCAAAGGTGCGGTGTTGGCGGGGGCCAAATCGGCTGTGGCGGGCGCCATGACGGTTGAAAAAATCACCGACTACAAAGATGCCAGCACGTACAACAACTTTTACGAATTTGGCACCGACAAGGCGGATCCGGCGCAAAACGCGCACACGCTCAAAACCAAACCCTGGACGGTCGAGATCGAAGGCTTGATCAGCAAACCCGCCAAATACACGCTGGAAGACCTGCTCAAGTTGAGCGCGCAAGAAGAGCGCATTTACCGGCTGCGCTGTGTTGAAGGCTGGTCCATGGTGATTCCTTGGGTGGGGTACTCGATGTCCGAACTCATCAAGGCGGTGCAGCCTCAGGGCAGTGCCAAATATGTTGAATTCATCTCGTAGGCTGACCCCAAAACCTTGCCAGGTGTGGGTTCGCGCGTGCTCGACTGGCCGTACGTCGAGGCCCTGCGACTGGATGAGGCGATGAACCCGCTGACACTGCTCACCTTTGGCATGTACGGCGAGGTGTTGCCCAACCAGAGCGGTGCGCCGGTGCGGCTGGTGGTGCCATGGAAGTACGGCTTTAAAAGTGGCAAAAGCATTGTCAAAATCCGCTTCACCGACAAAGAACCCAAAACCGCCTGGAACAAGGCGGCACCCAGTGAATATGGCTTTTATTCAAACGTGAACCCGAATGTGGATCACCCGCGCTGGAGCCAGGCCACCGAGCGGCGTATTGGCGAAGAGGGCGGCCTGTTCGCGAAAAAACGCAAAACACTGATGTTCAATGGGTACGAGGCCCAAGTGGGGCAGCTTTATGCCGGGTTGGATTTGAAGAAAAACTTCTGATCACCCGGACCGATGTTGTTGATCAAGAAGGGGCTGCTGCACCCGGCCGCCAAGCCCTTGCTGTTTGTCTTGTGCCTGATGCCATTTATCTGGCTTGTCTTTGGCGCATTCACCAACCAGTTAGGGGCCAATCCGGCTGAAGCGCTGGTACGTTCTACGGGTGACTGGACACTTCGGTTTTTGTGCCTGGTACTGGCGGTTACCCCGCTGCGCACGCTCACCAACACACCCGCATTGGCGCGGTTTCGCCGCATGTTGGGGCTTTTTGTCTATTTTTACGTCGTGCTGCACCTGCTGAGTTACAGCTGGTTTGACATGGAATTTGATGTGGGCGCCATCATCAAGGACATCATCAAACGGCCCTTCATCTTGATTGGCTTCACCGCATTTTTGCTGCTGACACCGCTGGCGGCTACGTCGTTCAACCGGGCTATCAAGGCGCTGGGTGCCAAACGCTGGCAGAGGCTGCACAAACTGGTTTACGCGATTGCCGGTTTGGGCATCCTGCATTTTTTCTGGATGCGATCGGGTAAAAACGATTTTGCCGAGGTTTTTGTGTACGCCGTTGTTCTTGCTTTTTTATTGGGTTGGCGTGTTTATAAATATTTTGATAAAAAAGCTTAATTGTTCAAGTTATACATGCACAATTAGCTATTTATATTATATTTAATGTGCATTAAATATAATCATAATTTATTTTATATACATAGCATTTTTGATGCTATTTTAATCTAACCAATGAAAATCGGTTAACCCAATAATTCGGCTGGGCTTGGCTCACGTTTGCAGCAAATCCAGGCCCCTTATTCCGGTTGCTCCATTCGCAACTGATCCGCAATCGTCTCGCGCCGACGAATCACCCGCACTTCGCTACCTTCG
>JANOVW010000481.1:0-4820 GCA_031417575.1 Rhodoferax sp.
AACAAAAATGCGTTGGCTCCGATGGGCATGGCAGCCGCCACCACCATCACAGTCAGTGGTACGCCACGCAAGCCCCAGGCCCAGCCGCTGGCAACCACCATCAGGGGCATCAAGCCATTTTTCAGCAACGTCAGCCCCAGCGCACCCCTGACCTGCTCACCCACTTTGGCGCCTGCCAGGGCGGCCCCTACCAAAATCAATGCCACCGGGCCCATGGCCGCAGCCAGCAGCTTCAAGGTGTTGTCTAAAACGGTGGGCATGGGCCAGCCACTTTGCGCAAACAGCAATCCCAGCAAGGTGGGCGTGGTGGCAGGGTTCAGAATGCCACCCTTGACGGCCTGCGCGACGTTGCGGGCCCAATGCCGATTGGCAGCTACCCCCTTCAGGTGGCTGTGCCGGGCTTCACGCCGGGTTGCCCATTCAAACATCACCGTGGTGATCGTCAGCAAAATCAGGGCATGCACCGCAACGATGGTGAACAGGGTTACCAAAGCCGCATCGCCGTAAGCCAGGCTGACCACCGGGATGCCGATGGCTACCGTGTTGCCAAACGTCGCCGAAATCGCCATGGCGGCTGCGCGCCGCGTGGCTTTACCCCACACCATCACCACCGCGTACAACACCAGCGCGGCAGAAAAATAAGCTGCAATCGGCGTGAGATCGAGGTGCACGATGTCCACCTTGCTCATGGTGCGAAACATCAGTGCCGGGGTGAGTACCATGAACAACAAGGTGGACATGTCCTTCACCGAGTCGGGCCGCAACCACTTCACACGGGCGGCCAGCAGGCCAATACAAATCAACAAAACGACGGGGATCAGGGAGCCAAGGACAATCAGGTTCATGGGTAGCAGCGATTAGGGCAGCCAATGCTACCTTGCCCGTCTGCTGCCATTCAATTGAATGCCCTGGATTTTCCCGATTCCCCCCGCTTATCCCAAGGGCCGTGCTCGACCCTTGGCGGATTGCAAGCTGCTAAAAAGTCGCTTGTAACCCGAGCTTCAGGCTGCGCCCCGGCAAGGGTGCCTTGCCGGGCGCAGTTTGCGTCAGAATTGACGACGCTGAATAAGCCAGCGTGTCGCCAAGGTTGTCCAAACGCGCAAACCACAACAGTTGGGCTTTGGCTACTTTTTGCCGGTATTGCAAGGAGGCGTTGGTCAGTGTGTAGGCAGGGGTCGTCAATTGCCCGGCGGGCACCTCGTTTTGCGCCGCCACGTGATTCACGTCCAGTCGGGCTCCCCAAGGGCCTTGAGCCCATGCGAGTGACGCACCCACACGCATCGGCGCAATGCGCGGCAACGCCTGGCTCGTGGTTGTGTTCATGGCTCGCACGACGTCGGCACGCAGTTCCAAATCAAGCGTACGCGCACCCTCCATCAGCCGAACACTGCCTTGCGCCTCCAGCCCGGTAAAGCGCGCTGCCACCTGCGCGTAGGCATATTCGGGCAAGATGCCCGCTGTGCCACCGGATTCCAGCGAGGTGTTGTCGCCTTGGCCCGAATCATTCACGCTCACGCCGTTGCCACCGTTGCCATCGGTGTCTCGCAACACACCGGTGGCATCGAGCGCCAGGTAATTGGCGAAGGTATTGACAAACGCGCTCAGGCCGAAGCTGTTTGCACCCTGTTTCCACTTCACACCCAGATCAAATTGAGTGGATTTTTCTGCCGTGAAGTTGGCATTGCCCACCTCATACGTATGGGTGGCGATGTGGGGGCCGTCGGCGAAAAGCTCGTAGTCTTTGGGGGCACGCTCGTTGTAGGCCAGGTTGGCGCTGATTTGCCAACCCGGCGTGAGGTTCCAGGCGGCGCCCACCGCATAACTGGCAGGGCTGAACTGGCGCTCACCGGGAAGAAAACGCGCCACCAAAGGGTTGCCCAGCGAAGTGACCGCGACCTGTTCCCAACGCCCGCCAAAACTCAGCTTTCCATTGGCCATCACCCATTCTTCATGCACAAACAGCGCAGCTTGCCGGGTGCGGCTGTAAGGCGCAAATGCTTCGGTGCCGTCGGCAGAGAACTGGCTGTTTTCCCATTGCAAACCCACCACACCTTCCAACGGCCCCAAGCGCGTATGGCCCGCTTCCAGGCGGCCATCGGTACTCTCGGTTTTGAACACGGTGCCTGCTACGCCTGCATCAAATTCAGTATGGGCGTAATCGGTACGGTTGAGCTGCGCCTTGAGGCCCTTTAAAAGGCCACCCAGATCGCGCCATTCACCCGCCAAGCTTTGCCGGGTCGACCGCATGACGATGTTGACCTCGTCTTCGGCTACGGTGCCGTAATCACTGTTGTATTCGCTGGTCGACAAACCCAGGTAACCGTTCTTGAAGAACACCGTACCACCCAGCGCCCCGCCGCGCGACGATGCCGCTGAATTGCAGATTCGGTTGGCCAAACCGGGCGCGCCTGGCTTGGTGCAGGCCAGCGCCGCGGGCACGGCCACATCTGCGCTGCTGCGGCTGAAGGCATCCACGTGCAGGGCAAAACGATCGGTACCGGTTTCCAGTAATACGGCGGCTTCGCGGCTTGCATCGCTGCTGGACCCCGCCAGATTGACTTTGCCAAGCCAACCGCCTTGGGTGTCAAACAACGGTTCGCGGGCGATGCGGTTGTCGATCAAATTGATGACGCCACCGGCAGCACTTCCGCCGTACAGCAACGTGCCTGGACCGCGCAAAACCTCCACACGCTCCAAGCTGATGGGGTCACTGGCCACAGCATGGTCATAACTCAAACCCGAAGCATCCAGGCCTGCGCCAGAGTTGCTCAACAGACGTAAACGATCACCATCCAGACCGCGAATCACCGGGCGGCTGGCGTTAGGGCCAAAGTAGGTGCTGCTAACGCCGGGTGTACCGTCCAGCAACTCACCGAGGGTTGAGCGCCCGCGCAACAGCAAGCCGTCGCCAGACAACTGGCTGACCGGAGCCGCCACGTCGCTGCCACCCAAAGGATTACCTGTGACAACTACCTCACTCAGGCGGGCTTGGGCCGCTGCATAACCCGAAAATAAAACTACCGTGGCCATGCCAATAGCATGACCCAAAGAAGGGACTGTCATAAAACCTCACTGAATTGAAAAAAGCAAAACAACGCGAGCCACCCCAGGGGCTGCCGCGTATCAAGGGAAATACCAGGGATTCAGTGGGGAAAAGGGGGGCCGCGCGCCTGGAACTGCGCGTGCCAGCGGGCCACCGCCAAGCCCGCGCTGGCGGTGAGCTGAAACGGGGTCAGCACCATCGGCAAAGCCAATGAAAAACTCACCAGGGTGTCGAAATGACTGAGTTGGTCGAACGCCAGGCAGTCTGCGCTTCCTTCGCTATGGCTTGCAAACAAATCCGCAAGCAGGGCATCGTGCGCATTGTGGCCGTCGGGCTTTTCGGCGTATCGATGTAACGCCCCATCCAGAACTTGCGACGCTTGCACCACAGCCTGGGAGGAATGCCCTGACACGTGGGTCAACCCGTGCAATTGACCCAAAGTCTGCGCCAACAGCAAAACCACACACAACCAGGTTATGCGCCACAAATGACCTGGCGTCGACACAGCACTTACCGACATCCGCAGTACAGGTCGACTAGCTCAGTGGCGAAATTACTTCACACCCACAGCGTCGGTGATGCGGTAATACAGACCATAGGGGTCATCGTTCAGCACATTGAATTTGCCTTCGACCACCACCACTTCGAGCGAATACTTCACCGGGGTTTTGGTTTTGACTTCCACCATGCTCTCGGGGCCGCCTGGCACACAAAAACCGCACGACAACGGTACCGAGCTGAGCAAAAAGTGTTTTTGCCTTTCACCTGGCTCCAGCGGCATCATGAAACCCTGAATACGTTGCGTTTTTTGATTCAACGCCTGAATTGGCGCGGTGAATACGGGCAACAAGCGGTTTTTTTCAGTGCGCGTCTTCACTTCGGTCAACAGCGACCATGGCAAGACGTCGCTGCGATCCTGAATGGGTGCAAAGGGGCTGTTGGCGCCATGCACGCCTGCGCCGGTTCCGGCGGGTATGGGCGCAATGGTTTGCGCGTAAGCACCCATACTTGCTACTGAAGCCGACAGGACCAAAGCCAAAACCAACATCGAAGATAAACTGCGTTTCACGGGCAACTCCTTGAACAAACCATCACATTGAAAATGGCACGCTCTTGATCGTCAAGCATGGAGCGTTTTTTCACAGTGGGAACCAGCCGCAATTGTGACTCAAATAGAGAAATTTGCGGTGCCGCCGCGGGCAATCAACCGAGAAAACCGGGCCATGCGCGAAGTAAGATGGTCAGATGTCCTTCCCCGACGACGCTTCCCGGAGCACTTCCATGACAACACTGCGCCACATTCATGACCTGCCGGGGCCACGCGGCGTTCCGTTTTTGGGCAATACGTTTCAAATCAAACGCGCCACCATCCATCAAACTGTGGAGCAGTGGGCGCGCGAATTTGGGCCTCTTTTCAAAATGAAGCTTGGCACCACGCGATTGCTGGTGATTTCTGACCCCGAGTTACTCGCAGGCGTGATGAAAGACCGACCAGACGGTTTCAGACGCAGCCCATTGACCTCGATTATTGGCAAAGAAATGGGCTTGCCTCAAGGCGTATTTAGCGCCGAAGGCGAAGCCTGGCGGCAGCAGCGGCGCATGGTGATGGCCAGTTTTGCGCCGGGCCATGTTCGCGCCTATTTCCCCTCCTTGGTCAAGGTCAACTTGCGATTGCGTGGCCGTTGGCAAAAGGCTGCTCAGCAGGGAACCGCCATTAACCTGCAGGCTGATTTGATGCGCTTCACGGTTGATGCCATTGCCGGGTTGGCTTTTGGCA